>JAQRMR010000059.1 GCA_028599115.1 Methyloprofundus sp. | reverse complement strand
GTTAGTGATATGGGGAGTAATTATGGGTGATTGGCAATATATTGAAGATCATATGGGAGGTCACGATGAGGATGGACTTCCCAATTTTATGAGTGCGCCAGGTTTTGCTGATAATTCATATGAGATTAAAAATCCTGATTTTTTTGAAACCTTTCAAGAAGCAATAGCGTGGGCAAAAAGTAACCCTGGTAAAAGTATAACTAGAGCAGCTGATGGAAATGGATATATAAAAAAATGAGTGAAAATAATTATGAGTCATACTTTTTAATGTGTATGGCATACTTGGATATTGGTGAGGTTTCTGCGAAAAATAACAATAATACAGGTGAATATCAAAATGCAGTAGCCTACCAACTTTATCATGCATTGGAGTTATTTGTTAAATACGCCATTTTGAAAAATAAAGGTAATGTAAAAAACATACACGATTTTTCTAAATTATTTAGTGAGTATGATTCTTTATACTCAGGTGATGAATATCGTATAGAGCATCCTTTTGATTTTACCTCATATGAGCCTTGTGAATTAAATATAGGTGAGCAAGAAGTGTATGAAAACCACATAAATAAATTTAAACCTGAATTTATGGATCAACATTTAAGGTACCCTCCTGATGGCAGGACAGGAGGCTTTTCTTACGAAATTGATAGTGATTACTTTAATTTAATAAAAGAGAAATTAATGACTATTTACAGCAAAATAAACGGCTAACAATCAAGTGTGTATAAAAATAGGTTATTAATTAAACATGATCTTTGGAAATATAGTACGAATAATAATAGGGTTCTGCTTGATGATTGGGGGTGGTACAGCAGGAATTGCATGGTTAGCTTTTTGTTTTGGCTCGGTAATTATAGGTGTTTTATTGCTATTTTTTGCCCCTGCAATACTGTTATTGCCATTTGAAGTTGCTATATATGGTATTGCTCTTATAAAGAATGGTGCAAATAATATGTTAGGTTTCACCTTCTTTTCACCGTCAGATTTAGATGCTTACTTTAGACCTAAAATTAGTTATAAAGTAACGGATGCATGGCAAGTTGAAGGTGGCGCTAATTTCTTTGTCGGTAAAAATGATTATTCATTCTTTGGCCAATTTGCATTAAATAATAATGTCTATGGCTCAGTACGTTATAGTTTTTAATAAGCTTGAGAAGATGTAAATGAAAATTCAACCGCCACTGGATTTTTTACTGCGACAAAATTCTGTCACGCAAATCACAGCACCGGCAAAAACGATTATTTGCCGGTCAGGTGATAGCTGTCAAAATTTAATCATTATCCAAACAGGTTTAGTCAGGGTGTCCCATATCGCTGCAGATGGTCGCAGTATCTCTTTGTATCATATTGGCGAAAATGAAAGTTGCATTTTAACCGCCTCCTGTATTATTAATCACACCCCATTTCCTGCGATTGCTAAAACAGAAACTGCAGTTACCGGCTATGTCATTCCTGCTCAAAAAGTGAAACAATGGATGCAGTCAGAAATGCAATGGCAGCAATATCTATTTTCCCTTTTATCTCAACGGATGGGCTCTCTTATCGAGCTGGTTAACTCACTCGCCTTTCAGCAGCTTGATAAACGCTTAGCATCTTGGCTGCTACAACAATCAGAATTAGAAAACACGCTAACACTAAAAACGACTCACCAATTTATTGCTGATGAGCTGGCGAGTTCTCGTGAAGTTATCAGCCGCTTACTTAAAGATTTGGAACATAAACAGCTTATCGGTTTAAGTCGTGGTTATATTCAAGTACACGATAGCTCTGGCCTAGGCGATTACTGCAAAAAATAAATTTCACCAGCTATGTGACTTAACTTACATACCTAAGCTTTAGCCGCGATTACACTAGCAATTCATTATTTTTAAATAAGCGAAAGGATTTAATATGAAAAACGTAGGTGGAATCGATCGAATCATTAGAATAGTTGTGGGTATCGCGGTAATTGCTTGGGGTGTTTATGCAGAAAATTGGTTGGGGGCTATTGGAATTATTCCTCTATTAACGGGTACTATCCGCTGGTGCCCAGCTTATCTACCTTTTGGGTTTAAGACTTGTAAAAAAGATTAAAAATACGTGCGCGCCATACAACTATGGCGCGCCAACATATTATTGCTAACCCTTAAAATGGTAAGCCAGTGCTAAAAAGATTAATTGAATAAAATTTAATAACCAAAAATAAAGCACAAATAGCGCCCATTTCACCTGGGTCGCTTTATCATTGTATTTATATTTAATTAAACCCCAGCTACCTAAAATAGCCACCGATAGCATAACAACAGCAATGATTCCGTAATTCATTAATAATCCTCTCTGATTGGTGCGGGTGCTAATACTTGTCGCGAACCATTACCTTCTGCCTCACCAATAACTCCCGCAGCCTCCATTGCTTCTATGATCGTTGCAGCACGATTATAGCCCACGCGAAATTTCCGTTGTACACTAGAAATAGATGCTTTCCGCGTCTCAGTAACAAACATAACCACCTGATCATAAAGCTCATCTTGCTCTGCATCACCGGCTTCATCCCCAGAAACAAAAGAACCATCACCACTTTCGGTATGCTCTTGCGTGATTTCACTTAAATAATTAGTTGGTGCTGTTTTTTTAATAAATTCAACAACATGATGTACTTCATGATCATCAACAAAAGCGCCGTGTGCTCTAACTGGAATATTAGTGCCTGTCGGCATAAATAACATATCACCATTCCCTAGCAAATATTCCGCGCCGCCTTGGTCTAGTACAGTACGCGAATCAATTCGAGAAGATACCTGAAAAGAAAGTCTGGAAGGAACATTCGCTTTAATTAACCCCGTTAATACATCCACAGATGGTCTTTGTGTTGCTAAAACAAGGTGTATACCAGCAGCACGTGCTTTTTGTGCTAAACGCGCAATCAGTTCCTCAACTTTTTTCCCCACAATCATCATCATGTCAGCTAACTCATCAACAACAATGACGATATTAGGTAGTGTCGTCAAAGTAGGGAAGCTTTCATCGTCCGCTAATTCAGTTTCATAAGTGTACATAGGGTCTTTAATAGGTTCGCCTTTAGCTTCGGCTTCTTCAACGAGTTTATTAAACCCCGCTAAATTTCTTACCCCGACTTTAGACATTAACTTATAACGCCGCTCCATTTCCGCAACCGACCAACGCAAGGCGTTCGCAGCATCTTTCATATCAGTAACAACGGGAGTTAATAAGTGAGGAATGCCTTCATAAACAGATAACTCAAGCATTTTTGGATCAATCATTATCATCCTGACTTGATCTGGCGTGGATTTGTACAACATGCTTAAAATCATAGTATTAATGGCAACCGACTTACCTGAGCCTGTTGTTCCTGCCACCAGTAAATGCGGCATTTTAGCTAAGTCTGCCACAACGGGCTCTCCAGCAATATCCTTACCTAATAAAATACTCAGCGCTGATTGTGATTTTTTAAATTCTTTCGACTCTAGCCCTTCTCTAAAAGAAACCATTTCTCGTTCTTGGTTAGGAATTTCTAAGCCAATAACAGATTTACCAGCAATAACCTCAACAACCCTGACACTGGTAACAGATAATGCGCGCGCTAAATCTTTAGCTAAACCTGTAATTCGACTTACTTTTACGCCCGCCGCTAATTGTAATTCAAACCGTGTAATAACAGGGCCAGGCAATACATCAGTGACTTTAACAACCACATTAAAATCTTGTAAGGCTTTCTCTACAAGGCTCGACATCTCATCAAGTTGCTCTTGGGAATAACCTTTAATATCGTTGATAATAATATCCAACAAATCAGCCTTAGGTAATTCATTCGGTTCAGGCATTTTATCTTTGAAAATATCCGCCTGAATTTTTTGTACTATTTTAACTTCTGGTTCAGAAGCAGGTTCATTCATAATTTGCTCAAAACTCGCTATTGGCACTTCTATTTCTTGGGTTTCAAAAGGAACAATATCTTCTTCACTTTTTGCCTCTCTATTAAACGCCTGCTTATCATGAACACTCGGTTCAACTTGCTCACCCACTGCAAATAAGCTAGGCGCAGTTTCTAAACCTGCTAATTGTTTAATTCTCAAAATCGCTGCCTCAATAGTAGAGACAATTCCTGCACCAATAATTTCTAGCACCCTTCCCCAAGAAATATTTTCATACAAAGTAATACCCGAAAAAAAAGTAACAAATAGTAAGAGCGTCGCACCTGAGTTACCAAATGAAACAATTAAAAACTCTGCTAAATCTTGCCCATAAATCCCGCCAGTTTCTCTGGGTAATGGCATGGAAAACTGTAAAACGTATAAAGAACAAAAAACAGCTAAAGAGCTAATTGTTAACCCTAAACCAAAACAGCGTAAAAATTTATGCGAGACCCTATCATTTTTTCTCTTAAAAAAGAAAATACCTAAACTATGCCTGAGAATAATAAAAGGAAAAACAAAGGCAACAATACCAAAAAAAGTAAATGATAAATCTGACAACCAAGCGCCAACCACACCACCTGCATTCAAAATTTTTACATTTACACCTTGCTGTCGCCATGCATCATCAACTTGTTCAAACGAAGCTAATGCAATCAAATAAAATAAAGCAATAACCACAGAACTAATTACTGCAATCTCCTTTAACCCGCGTATTTCTTCCTCTTCTACTTGCTCTGTCATTAGTTACCCTGAATTCTCTAAGCTTAAGAAAGACATTATATAGCTTGATTTAAAGGGTTAAAAGAACCTTATGTCAATTAAATCATCATTGTTTTTATATTAGCTATGGTATTATTCACCTTTTAAATTAAAATAATAATAAATTTATTGGAGATGGCTATGCCTCAAATTCGTACTGTTGCTTCAGCAATTATTCTTGCTGGGGCTACGACGCTTGCTTCTGCTTGGGATGCACTTCCTAATAAAGCACCCGCACCTGCAAATAACCCTACCACTGCTGCAAAGATAGAATTAGGCCGCTCTCTTTTTCACGACCCTCGTTTATCATCGACAGGAACTGTTTCTTGCGCATCTTGCCATAACACAATGGCAGGTGGTGAAGATAACCGCCCAAATTCTATGGGTGTTCATGGACAAACTGGCGGTCGTAGCGCACCAACTGTCTGGAATTCCGCTTTTAGTAAAGTACAATTTTGGGATGGCCGCGCAGCTAGCTTAGAAGCTCAAGCAGCTGGTCCAGTAACAAACCCTATTGAAATGGGCATGAAAAGCTGGGGCGATGTTGTTATTCGTCTAGAAGCAATTGAAGGCTACCGTACCGCCTTTAAAGAAGCATTTCCTGACGAAGCAATCTCTGAAGATACTGCAACTAAAGCTATTGCTGCTTACGAACGTACTTTAATTACACCGAACAGTGCATATGATAAATATGCAAAAGGCAATAAATCGGCTTTAACGGCTCAAGAGGTTCGAGGGTTAAAGAAAATGGCGGAAATTGGCTGTTTAAGCTGCCATAGTGGCGCTGCCTTTAATGGTAATGGCGCATTTAGAGAGTTTCCAACTATTTTCAACTCTTATTTAGAAAAACAATACCAATTTTCTAATGATAAAGGTTTGTTTGAAGTAACTAATAAACAAGAAGATGCTCATTTCTTTAAAATACCTACTCTACGTAATATTGCTTTAACAGCCCCTTACTTCCACAATGGCTCAGTTAAAACACTAGAAAAAGCTGTAAAAGTGATGGCAACTGTGCAATTAGGTAAAAAATTATCTAAAAGCGAAGTTGAAGATATTGTCGCTTTCTTAAATGCATTAACTGGTGAATTTCCTGAGCAAGTATTGCCTTCATTACCAGCGACTCCAGGTAACACATTTAATTAATCTTTATACCTTAACTATTCAGGCTACAATAAAGATAGTCTGAATAGTTTCACTTAACATTAACCCTTAACACAAAATGCACTATGACTAATTTTGTTAAAAAATTTAGTATCTCCCTTTTAACTATCCTTTTTTTTAGTGCCTTTAATCCCATAAAAGCAGAGGAGAGTATCACGCTTAACTTTGTTGATGCCGATATTCGCTCCGTTATTGCTACCGTTAGTAAAGAAACAGGAAAAAACTTCCTCGTTGACCCAAGAGTAAAGGGAAAATTCACCATTTACTCCGCAACACCTGTTAGTGAAAGTGCCCTATATGAAGTTTTCATTAGTGCATTACGTACCCATGGCTATGCTGCAATCGAACAAGACGATATTTTCCATATTGTGCCTCTTATGCAAGCAAAACAAAGCCCGACCTCTGTTAGTACTTCTAACCCAACAAAATCCAGTGCTAAGCAAATCACCCAAGTTATTAAGATCAATAACATTTCTGCCGTTAAACTTATTCCAGTACTGCGCCCACTAATGCCTAAAGAAGGCTATATTGCGGCATACGCTTCAACTAACTTAATTATTCTGTCTGATAGTGAAAAAAATATTGCTCGACTAAGACAAATCATTAACTCAATGGATACACCATCCAATAATCAAATCGATATTATTCCGTTGATTAAGGCAGATGCAAATCAAATTTTAAAAACCATAAAGAGCATGCTTCCGAAAAAGGTAGGAAGCACTGCTATTCACCTTAGTGTTGATAGTCGCACAAATAGTATATTACTCAGTGGTGATTCTATTGAGCGCATGCGTCTAAAAAATATTATCAGCAAACTTGACTCTCCTGTACAAACTAATTCTTCGCACCATGTTATTTACTTAAAACACGCATCTGCCGCTGAGCTAGCTCCCATTTTAGATAAAATCATAAGCGCAGAAGAAAAAAACTCAACTAAAACGAAGGTTAAATCCTCAATTATTGCTGATGAAGCAACTAACTCGATTATTATTTCTGCTGAGCTCAATGCCTACCGGTCACTGTCTAATATTATTGATCAACTAGATATCCCTAGAACTCAAGTCATGATTGAAGCCATTATTGCTGAAGTATCCCTTGATGGCTCTAATGAACTCGGTGTTGAATGGGCTTTTGCAGGGGGAAATGATAACGTAAAAGGTGCGGCTAGTAGTAAAAACACTGGCAGCATATTATCAACTCTCAATGAAGTTGCTAACGGCGACTTAGCTAAAGCTGCAGCAACCGCTGCTGCAGGTGGTGGGTTTACAGGTTTAATTGCCAATGATAATTTTGGTGTTTTACTAAATGCTTTACAGGGTAATTCAGATTTCAATATCCTCTCTGCACCTAAAATCTTAACTATTGCCAATAAAGAAGCTGAAATTATAGTCGGTGAAAACGTCCCTTTTGTGACTGGTTCATACACACAAAGTAACGAAGGGTCTACCAACCCCTTTCAAACAGTAAAGCGTGAAGATATTGGTTTAAAACTTCGCATTAAACCGCAAATCAATGTTAGTGGCCGAATTGGTTTAGAAATATTCCAAGAAATATCCACTGTCAAAAACTCCACAACCGCTGTTGATTTAATCACTACAAAACGTTCTATTAACAGTAATGTTTTAATTAATGATGGCAAAATCCTTGCATTAGGAGGCTTAATGGATGACGCGGTTATTGACTCTAACACTGGCATCCCTTGGCTAATGGATATCCCTTATCTGGGTTGGTTATTTCAATCTCACTCAACCAAAATAACAAAACGTACCTTAATGGTTTTTATAAAGCCAACCATTCTTAAAAACCAAAAAACAAGTGATGCCATGACTGATGTTTTCTTTGACGCAGTTAATAAGGAACAACTTAAATTCAACGATAAACCCTTATTAATTACCCCTGCTTCTTGGGATTACAAACTTCCTACAACAGAAGGTGGCAAACTTAATTTTGATATAACACCCGAACCTGCAGCAACAGACTCCCAGAGCTTACAATAACAACTATGCTTCTACCTTATAGTTTTTCCAAAGCACATGGTGTTTTATTTCATGACCTTGAATCACATACTGAACTTTGGATTCATGATTCAACGAAAGCTAATTCAATTCAAGAAGCGCGGCGCGTTTTAAACGCGCCCCTTAAACTTGTTAAGGTCTCGACAAATCAATTCAACTTAGAATTACAACGTATTTACCATAGTAGTTCATCGAATACCATTCAGGAAATGGAAGAGTTTGACGATGATCAGCTAGATGATTTATCAGAAGTGATTCCAGAAGCTGAAGATTTAATGGATAGCACAGACGATGCGCCGATTATTCGCCTTATTAACGCAATATTAACAGAAGCTATTAAAGATCAAGCTTCTGATATACATATCGAACCTTGTGAGGAACACTTAAGAGTCCGTTTTAGAGTCGATGGTATTTTGCGTGAAGTGCTAATACTACAAAAAGCATTAACCTCTTTAGTCGTTTCACGTATTAAAGTCATGGCAAAACTAGATATTGCCGAAAAGCGCCTACCACAAGATGGACGAATTTCCCTTAAAATTGCTGGACATGCAATCGATTTGCGAGTCTCCACACTCCCTAGTGGTCATGGTGAGCGTGTTGTTATGCGTTTATTAGATAAACAAGCTGGTCGT
Source organism: Methyloprofundus sp. (assembly GCA_028599115.1). Lineage (GTDB taxonomy): Bacteria > Pseudomonadota > Gammaproteobacteria > Methylococcales > Methylomonadaceae > Methyloprofundus. The sequence goes on along the minus strand of JAQRMR010000059.1, from coordinate 3,400 downwards.
ATGGATGTTTCTAGCATGGGTATGCTGGAAGCGGATCAAAAACACTTTACAAAATTACTTAACTATCCTCACGGCATTATTTTAGTCACAGGGCCGACAGGCTCAGGAAAAACCACGACTCTCTATGCGGGCTTAACTCAGTTAAATGAAACTGAGCGTAGCATTATGACTATTGAAGATCCTATCGAGTACCACTTAGATGGGATTAGTCAAACGGCCGTTAATGCTAAAATTGAAATGGATTTTTCTCGTGGTCTACGGGCTATTTTACGCCAAGATCCTGATATTGTTATGGTCGGGGAAATTCGCGATGCGGAAACAGCACAAATTGCTGTTCAAGCTAGTTTGACCGGTCATTTAGTATTATCAACACTACATACTAATACCGCGATTGGTGCCATTGCCCGACTAGCTGACATGGGTATTGAGCCTTTTTTACTCTCTTCAAGTGTTTTAGGCGTTCTTGCACAGCGCCTAGTAAGAACGCTTTGCCCTGATTGCAAAGAAGCTTATATCGCTGATGACAAAACTCGCCAAATAATGGACCTTGCTTTAGATCATGAACCTTTAACACTCTATAAACCCATTGGCTGCCTAAACTGTCACCAGCGTGGTTTCCAAGGTCGAATGGGAATTTATGAATTAATTCAAATTGATAGCGATATGCGTAGCGCTATCCATAGCCATGCTAGCGCTAGTGAGTTAGAATTAATCGCGCGTAGACAAAGTTTATCAATACGTCATAATGGCTTTGAGCAAGTTAAAGCTGGGCTGACAAGTATTGATGAAGTATTACGTGTGACTAAGGAAGATTAATGCCGGCTTATAGCTACCTAGCTCTCGATAATAAAGGTAAGAAAAAAAAGGGCATTATCGAAAGTGATACACCTCGATTAGCTCGCCAACAACTACGCAAGAAATCCCTAACCCCATTAGAGGTTTCTGCTGTAAAAGTGCAAGCCAAGAAAACCAAATCTAGTTTATTCTCACCTAAATTAAGTGCCTCAGAGCTTTCTTTGCTAACACGTCAATTAGCGACACTCGTGAGAGCTTCACTTCCTTTAGAGGAATCATTACAAGCAGTTGCCGATCAAAGTGAAAGCCAAAAAATAAAAATGGTTTTAATTGCAGTACGTTCTGATGTCTTAACCGGAAAACCTTTAGCCGTATCTATGCAAGCTTTCCCTCGCATATTCCCTAAAGATTTTATTGCCACTGTTTCTGCAGGTGAAGAATCAGGAGACCTTGCTATGGTCCTGGAGCGTTTAGCCGACCACGTTGAGCGCAGCCAACAATTACGGCAAAAAATATTAGGTGCTATGCTGTACCCGCTGATTCTGTCAATTGTTGCCATTCTTGTTGTTGTTGGTTTATTAACCTTTGTTGTGCCACAAATTATTCATGTTTTTGATAGTATGGATCAAGACCTACCACCACTGACACAGAAACTTATTTTTATTAGTGAGTTACTACAACACCAGGGACATTTAATTGCTCTTGGTTTAGCTGTTTTTTTTATAGCTTGTTATAGCTTACTACAAAGACCTGCTATCAAAAGGAAATGGCACTTATTTTTACTTAAACTGCCTTTAATTTCACCGCTTATTCGTACGTTAAATAGCGCCAAATTATGCCGAACCTTAAGCACTTTATTAGTCAGTGGCGTTCCAATGCTAACCGCCTTAAATATTGCAGCAAAGGTAATTACCAATATCCCAATGAACGATACCATTGGCAAAGCAACCCAAGAAATTCGTGAAGGCAGTAGTTTATCTCATGCTTTAAAACGTGGCATAGGCTTCCCACCTCTCACCATTCACTTAATTGCGAGTGGCGAATCAAGTGGCCAGCTTGATGAAATGCTAGAAAAAGCAGCAGAAACTCAAGAGCGAGAATTAGAAGGCTGGATTTCTAGTTTCTTAACGCTGCTAGAACCCTTACTTCTTTTATCCATGGGCGGCATTGTGCTAACAATTGTTTTAGCTATTATGCTCCCAATTTTTAACCTTAATGACTTAGCAGGCTAATCGTATGAAAAAACAACACTCTGGATTTACACTTATTGAAATTATGGTGGTTGTGGTTATTTTAGGTATTTTAGCCTCCGTGGTGATGCCGCAAATAATGGATAAACCTGATACCGCCCGCTTAACAAAAGCAAAACAAGACATTCGCGCAATCGAATCTGCTTTAGATCTATATAAATTAGATAAATTTCAATACCCCACCACTGAGGAAGGTCTAGAAATCTTATCGCCAAAATATTTAGGTCGTCGTCCGCAAGATCCGTGGGGAAATGAATACCTTTATTTAAACCCTGGTGAGCATTCTGAAACAGGTGCGTTTGACTTATTTTCTTATGGTGCTGATGGAAAACCTGACGGCGAAGGCATGAATGCTGATATTGGTAACTGGGTGACTAGCGAAGATGAATAAACAAATGGATACTTTTCTGCAAGCACAGGAAATTTCAGAAACCATTTCAGACGACAATGCTCTTAGCACTGCAGCTTTAAGCCAACTTGGTATTTTAGCCATATCTGGCTCCGATGCCGCTGCTTTTTTACAAGGGCAAACAAGTTGTGATATTAGTGCACTGAAAGAGAACATGCCTCAACTAGGTGCTTACTGTAATGCTAAAGGACGAACAATTAGCAGCTTTATTATTATAAAAAAAACTAATAATATTTTTCATTTGATTTTATCGGGTGACTTAATTGCTACGGTGCAAAAAAAATTACAGATGTATGTTTTGCGCTCAGATGTTACCTTAACAGACCAATCTGAATCTCTTTGTATTTTAGGTTTATATAACTACAAAAAAGAGAATAAAGAAAACTTTTATCCCTACTTAAATGAAAGTAATCGTTGTTTATTTATTGCTGATACAAATACCTGCCAACAGTTAATTTCTGACTTAATATTGCACGAAAATGCCCAGTTAATTAGCATAAATGCTTGGCGTGGCTTAGATATTTTAGCGGGAATTCCCTGGCTTAACTCGAGTACAAGCGAACTATTCGTTCCACAAATGATTAACCTGGATAAGTTAGGTGCGATCAGCTTTGAAAAAGGCTGCTATACCGGCCAAGAAGTAGTCGCTCGTACACATTATTTAGGCAAAAATAAACGCATTATGTTGTTAGCAAGTTGCTCTGCAGAGGCTGTGCTCCCAAATATCTGCCCAATTATAGACCAATCTGATACATCAACTATTCTAGGAACGGTTGTATCAAGCTCGCAACAAAAACAAAAGACACTCTTACAGATTGTTTTAAAGGAACAACCAATGGCAGCAGCTAATTTACAACTTAATAATGAAAATCATGATGCTATTACTATCCTTTAAGCCCGCGGCAGAAAAGTACACCTAAGATTTCCTGGAGTATATAATAGATAA
>JAQRMR010000058.1 GCA_028599115.1 Methyloprofundus sp. | reverse complement strand
CTTAGAGTTTTGCAAGAGGCTCAAGAGTAAAAATATTTATCAGTGAAAAAGATGTTAATTATTTATTACAAGGCGATACAGCAAGCGTTTCTTTTCCTGCATTAAGAGGAAAACAGCACAGTGCATTAATTGAATCTATTGGTGTTAAAGCAGATAAACATACAGGCAATTTTCCTATTTATCTCAGCTTAAGTAATCGTAATGGACTACTGAGACCCGGTATGACTGCTCATGTAGAATTATCAGGTTTAAGCTTAACGGATAGCCTGCTAATTCCTGATACCGCCATTGTGGATAGGCAACGAAAAAAGGTGGTCTATTTATTCATCGACAATAAAGCCAAGCAAGTACAGCCGTTATTACGCGCCAGCATGTCTGCATGGGTTCCTGTACTAGGTGGACTAAAAGCAGGTGACCAACTTATTGTTGAGGGTTTAGAAAACATACAGGAAGGTAGTCCAGTACAACTAGGAGTAGATTAATGCGCGCTCTTATTTACTTTTTTGTACAACGTCCAGTACTCGTTAATCTATTAATGGTGTTTGCCTTTTTTACTGGGGCCTTAGCGCTTAATAATATGAAATATGAGGTGATGCCTAAAATAGAAATGGGCATTGTCAAAATATCTACCTTTCACCCCGGTGCTGGCCCTGAAGAAATCGAGTTAGGCATTACCTTACCTTTAGAAGAAGAAATTCTTAAAATTGATGGTATTAAAAAGCTTAACTCTAATAGTATGGATGGTATCTCTGTTATCAGTGTACGCCTTGACCCTGAGCAAGAAGACCTGCAAAAAACTATCAATGAGCTACAAAAAGCAGTGGATCGCGCCAGCACCCGTCTGCCTGTTGATTTACAAGATAAACCTTTATTAGAAGAACTATCCAGCCTCAAATTTCCTATTATGGAAGTGCATATTGTAGGTGCAGTCCCTGAATCTCTTTTACGCCAAACTGCACGCCAACTAAGCGATGGCCTACGTGAGATAAAGGGTGTTGCAGGTATAGAAAAAATTGGTTATCGGCCACGAGAAGTGCATATTCAGCTTAATCAATTGCAAATGCAGCATTTAGGCATTTCTTATGCAGAAATTATTCATGCGATTCAACGTCGTAATGTACGTGACTCCGGCGGCTCATTAGAATCTTTTGTCGCAGAAAAAAAAGTCTTAACCATTGGGCAATTTGCAACGCCTAAAGAAATAGAAGAAGTTATTATTCGCAGCGGTCAAGCAGGTAATACTGTGCGAATTCGTGATATTGCCGAAGTTGTTTTAGATTATCAAGACTGGCAAATTCAATCCCGCACCGATGGCAATCTCAGTATTGCTCTTACTGCGTTAAAAAAAGAACATTCCGATGGTTTACAAACCACTCAAGCTCTGCGTGATTTTATTACCAAAGCCCGGGCTAATCTTCCGCCCGGGGTTGAGCTTATTTTAGTCAATGATATTTCTCGTTTCACCTATGACATGATCGATGCTCTTGGCAGTAATGCTTTACTTGGTATCGTTCTGGTTTTTTTAGTTTTATGGTTATTTCTACATTGGCGCTTATCACTTTGGGTTACATTAGGCATGCCGACAACGGTGATGATCTGCTTTGCTTTAATGCCCACAATGGGGCTAGCGATTGATTCTCTTTCACTCATGGCCTTAATTTTAGTACTCGGCATGTTAGTTGATGATGCCGTCGTAACATCGGAAAGTATTCAAAGCCGGCGAGAACAAGGTGATGATTTACAGGCTGCTAGCACTAAAGGCACCACGGCTATTACTGCTCCTGTTTTAGTTAGCTCTTTAAGCACTATTTTAGCTTTTGCACCGGTCGCTTTTTTAGGTGGCTTAGAAGGTGAGTTTCTTTGGACTTTACCCGTTATGATCGCTTTAGTATTGGGTGCTTCTCTATTTGAGTGTTATTTCATGCTACCCGCGCATTTAGCACATGGCTATCCTGTTAAAAAATTAGCTGAAAAACCTTGGTTTACAAAATTCCATCAGAAATATCATCAATTTATTTTAAGAGCTTTGCAAAAGCGTTACAAAACCATTACTTTGTTTATTTTAAGTTTCGCACTTATTGTTACTTATGGCGTCTCCGTGATGCAATTTAACCTTTACCCTGATGTCGATATTGATACTGTTAATGTCAAAATAGAGCTGCCCCAAGGCACTTCATTTGCTAAAACCATCAAAAAATCAGCTGAAGTGGAAGCAATGATTCGTCAACAACTACCTGAACAAGAGCTATTAAATATCGTGACTCGTATTGGCCATCATGATACCGATATTTATGGTGTGACCGAAGGCCGAAATCCTGCTTGGGCGCTCATTAGTATTTATATGCTACCTCAAGGACAGCGTACTATTGATTCTAACCTGTTAATGGCTGATTTACGCAAAGAAGCAGCTCAACTAAAAGGCTTTGCACGCATTATCTTTGAGCCACTAAAAGATACGCCGGTAGCAGGAAAACCTGTTGAACTGGAAATTATTGGTAATACTGAAGGGCGCTATGAAGTCGCAGAAAAAATCAGCCAATTTTTACAGCAACAAACAGCAGTAACTGATGTTTGGACTAGCTATAAAACCGGGAAAGATATTGTTCAGCTAAAGCTTGATTACACTTTAATGGCAGCTAGGAACATTAGTGTTTTAGATGTTACGCAAGCGGTCAGAATAGCATTTGATGGACAAATTATAGATGAATTACAAACACTCGATGAGCGCATTAAATATCGCCTGAAATATACCGGAGAATCACAAAATAAATTAGCTACCTTAGAAAACCTTATTATCATGACACCCACGGGTGATAGCATTTATTTAAAAACCATTGCTGAGTTAGAAGTACGCCCCGGTGAAGCCAATATTAAACATTATTTTGGCCAGCGTAGTATGACGTTGTATGCAGAAATTGATCGAGATCTCATTTCTGTACAAGAGATTAATGATGCTATTGCTGACTATGTAAGCGAATCAGGACTACTGCAAAAACACCCTAAATTACGCCTTTGGTACGGTGGTGAGCTGGAGCAGCAACAAGATTCTATGGGTGATATGCAAATTGCATTTGTTTTTTGCCTAATGAGTGTCTTCTTTATTCTTGTTGTTTTATTTAACTCCCTAACTCAGCCGCTTTTAATTCTTATCGCTATTCCTTTTAGCTTAACTGGCGTTATTATTGGCTTTGCCATACAAGGTTTACCCCTTAGTATTATTGCCTTAATTGGTATTTTGGGGTTAATTGGGGTTCTGGTGAATGATTCCTTAGTGATGATCCACAATTTAAATAAATTAAATTCAGGCAATATATCAGTCGTAACTATTGCTCAAGGAGCAGCACAACGTTTACGGCCTATCGTGATTACGTCATTAACGACAGCTGCTGGTTTATTTCCTACTGCTTATGGCATTGCTGGCTCTAATCCTTTCTTAACGCCTATGGTAATGGCTATGGCTTGGGGTGTCGTATTTGGCACCTTAGTTTCATTGATATTAATTCCTTGTTTATATGCAATAGATCAGGATATTAAAGCTTATTTTCATCGAACAGCTAAAAAATATTATAAAACTTAATTATCTTGTTTTTCCTTTACTAAAACCGGAAAATCTTTCGAAACTCGCGTCAACCAGCTATAGCTACGTTTCATCACTAAGGCATGATCACCCCAATAAGGCGAGTTGGAGTAGTTTAATTTGTCTTGTCGATAGTTTAAGTTTTTACGTGCGGCCATTCTACGTTTTCTTGCCGTTGCAATAACCTCTGTCGACCCTAATGCACTATATAGGTCTAAAAAGGGGATTTGAATTCTTGCAATTAAATCTTCTGTTTGCGCATAAATACTTTCATTTTTGGGCACATTCAGCCCTATCGTAATAATCGCTTTTAGCTCTGGCATAATTTCAGTACCAGCTGCGTGTAAGCCCATTAAAGCTCCAAGCTGATGGCCAACAATAACAATTTGTGTATTCGTTTTAGCAACGTGCTGAACTGCAGTCACGATGCGCTGTGTTGCTTCTGGCAATAACTCATAATAATCAGCATCTGTCGCCCCACTCTCTCGCAAAGGTAATTGCAAAGCTAAAGTCCCCCAATTTCGTTCTGGAAACTTTCTTCTTAACTCATAAATAAGCGGGTCTTTATCTGGGTGACTGCCTATATCATGCAATAAAATAACGATACCTAAGTTGGTACTGGATTCCGTTTCGGCATAAAGGCTAGCAAAACGCTGCGAGCCTTCACCCAACCACGTTAATTTACCATATTGGGGGAGCGCATTGATTTCATCTACATTTTCTTGCTCTCGAGCTAAATCAGAGCCGAAACTTAATGTATAAAAAAGACTAGCAAGTGTGAAAAAGAAGAGTTTTATAATCATGAATACAACAAAATAAGGCGAGTATTGCACTCGCCTTACAAAAATAGCTTTATGAAAGGTTATTCATAACCAGTACTGTTGCAGCACTAGATACAACCGCTACAGCAAGCAGCGTTAAAATACCAAAGCCACCGCCGCCATCGCTAAATGGTTCTACCCCTTCAATAATAGCATTAACCGCTTTTGTTTTGCCGTTCTCTTCTGTTATATCGTAATGAATAACATCGCCAATACGTGGGCGACGACTCATATTGTTTAATGATGAAATATGGATAAATACATCATTTTCTTTATTATTGCTTTCTGTTCTAATAAATCCAAAACCACGGTCATCTTTCCAGGCTGCAATCGTGCCTGTTTCTGTTTGTGTCGCCATAAATAAACCTTTTTTCGTTATGTACAATTTAAGCCTTTCTTATAACTCAGCTCATTTCTTTCTTATTTCCACTTGAACTCCAAGGCCTAAATAGCTTTGGCAGCAGTGCTTCAGCTAGCAATTTTTCATTTCGCTGATTCTCTAATACCTTGCTAGTGAGTTCATAATAACAGACTCCACCCTTTTTTAGCGTCTTTGCTTAACACCTGTTATTTTCTGGCCATAATTTTCGGTAATACAGACTCTATCACTTAATCTTTTCTTTTTAACAAACTAAAGCAGGTGAAGAATAAATTCTTCACCTGCTTTAAAGTAGCACTTATTAGTACTTCACTTCTTTTTCAATCACTGTTTTTCCATCAATCACTAACTTAGAAATACCACCCAATGTTAGGTGTAAAGTACATTTTGCTTTTTTGAAACTATATTTATCTTGAGTCTTCGATGCATCCCAAGTTAATGAAACATAAGTTTCTTTATCCGTATCTGTATCTGTCGCAAAATAAACCACATCGCCAGTTGCTTTTTTTACGGCAGCCGGACACTTCTGGTTAGCCATTGTTTGCATAGCCGCGACTGCTCGAACCATTGCAGCATTCGCTTTGAACTCATTTGACTCTTCTTTATTAGAGCCAACCAATAAAAAGCCAGTAATAAAAACCCCAACAACAGCTATCATTAATTTTTGTATATTACTCATTCTTTCTCCTCATTATTATAAAATAAACCTTTCTCATCAAGCCTAATGCTCCTCCTGATTCTATGGGATTTACAGAGTATTAGCAAAAATAAATACTATCTTCCTAGAATGACAGTTTTACCCAGACTAAATCCTTCTAATTTCTCAAAAAAACTCTATTTTCTTAGCCATAAAAGCAATGCATTAATTATAATAAAGTCTTAATTCTTGGTTAACCCACCTCTGCCCATGAAAATTTCTCTGATCATTCCCAGCTATAACCGCTCACACTTGTTAAAACGAGCGCTACAGTCAGTTTTTGAGCAATCATTATTGCCTGATGAAGTCATCGTTGTTGATGATGGGTCTACTGATGATACTGCTGAAATGTTACGTAATTTATTTCCACAAGTGATTTATCTGCATCAAGATAATGCTGGCGTCAGCAGTGCTAGAAATCTTGGCATTCAACACTCAACAGGCAGTTGGATTGCATTACTAGATTCTGATGACACCTGGCTAAAAGATAAACTAGTCATGCAAGTATCTAGTTTAAAGCAGTCACCTGAAATAAAAATTTGTCATACCGAGGAAATTTGGATTCGTAATGGCACTCGTGTTAACGCTATGAATAAGCACAAAAAATCGGGTGGTTGGATTTTTGAACAATGCCTACCTTTGTGCGCCATGTCACCCTCCTCTATCATGATTCATCACTCTATTTTTGATGAGCTTGGACTTTTTGATGAAAGCTTACCAGCTTGTGAGGATTATGACCTTTGGTTACGCATCAGTAACGCTTTCCCCGTGCTCTTTCTGGAACAGCCCTTAATTAATAAGTATGGCGGCCATGAAGATCAATTATCCCATCAACACTGGGGCATGGATCGCTTTAGAATACAGGCTCTCGATAAGCTGCTTAAACAGGGGCAATTAAGCCATAAAAACAAGGATCTTGCGACTAAAATGCTACTAAAAAAAGCACGCATTTTTCAAAAAGGCGCAGAAAAAAGAGGTAAACTTGAGTCTGTTAATCACTATCAGTCCTTAATTGATACTTACAGCACTTCTCAGGAATCACTTTAACCGATAAATCTTCCACAATTATGTTTAATATCGCTCTTTTTGAACCGAAAATTCCTCAAAACACAGGAAATATCATTCGACTTATTGCCAATAATGGCTGCCACTTACATTTAATTGAGCCTCTTGGCTTTAATTTAGAAGAAAAAAGTTTGCGCCGCTCAGGCTTAGATTACCTTGATTTAGCAAATATCACTCAGCATAAAAATTATGCCGCCTTTTTAATAGCAATGAAGGAACATCGAATATTGGCCATTACGACTAAAGGAACCGCTTCCTATGCTGAGATGCGTTATCAAGAAGGGGATATTTTATTGTTTGGCTCTGAGACAGCAGGACTGCCTAGTGATGTTCAAAAAGCCATCCCTGCAGAGCACCAGTTAAGAATTCCAATGCAAGCAAATAACCGTAGTATGAATTTATCTAATACGGTTGCGATTGTTAGCTATGAAGCATGGAAACAGCATGATTTTTTAGGTGGAAAATAGGGCATAAAAAAGGCCGCATAACTTGCAGCCTTTTTTACCGTTAAGCTTTGTTAGCTTATTTAATAGTAACCGGCTCTAAACCCCAAATTTCATCACTATAATTTTGAATCGTTCTATCTGTTGAGAATTTTCCGCTATTCGCTGTATTCATAATACTCATACGCGTCCAGCGATCTGTATCTTGGTATGCAACTTCTACTTGTTGTTGCATATCAACAAAACTACGAAAATCTGCAATAGTCATCCACGGGTCATCGGAGCTTTTAATTGAATTAATAACATCATTAAAAATACTCGGTTCAAATTGGTTAAAATGTCCACACTCCAGGAGCTTTATAACACGCTTTAAATCATCGTCCTGATCAATCATTTCTAATGGGTTATAGTGTGGGCGTAAAGATTCAACTTCGTCTTCAGTTAAACCAAATAGAAAAAAGTTATCCTCACCCACTTCTTCTCTAATTTCTATATTTGCTCCGTCCAAAGTACCAATAGTCAGTGCACCATTCATCATGAATTTCATATTACCTGTACCGGATGCTTCTTTACCCGCCGTAGAAATTTGTTCTGACAAATCAGCGGCTGGACAAATTTTCTCCATAGCAGAAACACGATAGTTTGGTAAGAAAACTAAGCTTAATTTGTCTCCCACTTCCGGATCTTTACGTAGTACCTCTGAAATATTATTAATTAATTTAATAATTCGTTTTGCCATGTAATAACCAGGAGCCGCTTTGCCACCAATTAAAACACAACGATTAGTCCAGTTTTCAGTATCACCACGTTTAATTCGATCATACAAGTGAATGACATGCAAAACATTAAGTAACTGCCTTTTATACTCATGAAAACGTTTCACTTGTATATCAAATAAAGCATTTACATTTAAATCAATATCGTATTCTTCTTTACTATAATCGGCTAAAACTTGCTTAGCATTACTTTGTAAAGCATGCCATTTTTTACAGAATTTTTTATCACCGATAAACCCTTCTAGTTTTTTTAATTCTGATAAATCAGTCACCCATTTATCACCGATTGTTTCGGTAATAAAACTCGCTAGCTCAGGGTTGCAACTGGCAAGCCAGCGACGTGGTGTCACGCCATTAGTTTTATTATTAAATTTTTCTGGCCACAACTGGTAAAAGTCATTAAATAAACCATCTTGTAATAACTTCGAATGTAGTTCAGCAACACCATTAACGGAATAACTACCAACTATGGCTAGGTAAGCCATTCTTACTTGCTTATCTCCAGCCTCTTCAATTAATGACATTCGTGCTAAGCGCTCAGTATCACCTGGCCAATGCGCAGAAACTACAGCAAGGAATTGTGCATTGATTTCAAAAATAATTTCCAACACTCGAGGCAATAAGCGCTCAAATAAACTAACAGGCCATTTCTCTAGTGCTTCTGGCAGCAAGGTATGGTTAGTGTAGGCCATCGTTTTCTTAGTAATTGCCCACGCATCATCCCAAGTCAAGCCCTGCTCATCGATCAATAAGCGCATTAACTCTGCAACAGAAACACTCGGATGTGTATCGTTTAATTGAAAACAGTTTTTATCGGCAAAATGTGTAAAATCAGTTCCGTGTCGCTCAACCCAGTTAGCAACAATATCTTGTAAACTAGCTGAAGCTAATAAATACTGTTGCTGTAGACGTAATGCTTTACCATTCTCATTGGCATCATTGGGGTATAGCACCATACTAATATTTTCAGCGGTATTTTTTTCTGCAACGGCTTCTGCGTAATCACCGGCATTAAAATCTTGTAAATTAAACTCTTCAGTAGCGGTAGATTTCCATAAACGCAGTGTATTAACCGTACCATTTTCATACCCTGGAATAGGTGTATCATAAGGAACCGCTAAAACATCATTCGTATCGACCCAACATTTCCGTTGCGTACCGTCTGCATCAATAAACCGCTCAACCCTGCCACCAAATTTAATACGCTGCGTATATTCAGGGCGCTCAATTTCCCACACATTACCATTTTTTAGCCAATGGTCAGGGTGCTCAATTTGCTCACCATTCACAATGTCTTGAGCGAACATTCCATATTCATACCGTAGGCCATAGCCCATTACTGGTAATTGCAATGTTGCGCAACTATCTATAAAACAAGCTGCTAAACGTCCTAAACCGCCATTACCCAAACCTGCATCTGGCTCTGTATCAATTAACTCTTCAATATCTAAACCTAATTCGTACATTGCCTCGGCAACATTACTTGTAATGCCAAGATTTAACATGGCATTACTTAAGGTACGCCCCATAAGAAATTCCATCGATAAATAATAAGCTTTCTTACAGTCTTGCTCTCTATAGGTGTTATATGTTTTTTTCCAGCGCTCTACTAGACGGTCACTAACTACAAGTGACAATGCCTCGTAGGCATAATAGGGCGAACGACAATATTCATCTCTACCTAACCTATGACTATAGTACCGCTTAAAATCATTAATGAAATCAGCTTTATTGCTACCTAATTTAGGTACCTCGGTAATTGAAGGTATCGGTGTACTTTTAGTAAAGTTTCTATTTGGCATTTTGTTATTCGTCCACTATTACTATTAGAATGGTGACCAGATCCGTAAAATCATCCAATCACATAATTAATGTACTATTTTTGATGAGTTAGCTAATCATAATTTTCCATGACACTGCTTGTATTTCTTACCTGACCCACAAGGACAAGGCTCATTACGTCCTACTTTTTTATCTTCCCTAACAAAAGGGGTTTCCAATTCTGGTGTATTTTCATCAATATTTTCCAACTCTTCAGCACCTGCCTCAGATAAAGCACTTTCCGCATCGGCATGTTCGAAGTGCATTTCTTGCTCAACTTGTCGCTCTTCATCAATTTCATCTGCATTTTCAGTTGAAACCTGGACTTTAGAAAGAATACCAATCACTTCATATTTCATTTGGTCTAGCAGGGCAGTGAACATATCAAAACCCTCTCGCTTATATTCTTGCTTTGGATCTTTTTGAGCATAACCTCTAAAGTGTATGCCTTGGCGTAGATTATCCATCGCAGCTAAATGTTCTTTCCAGCTATTATCAAGAACCTGCAACATAACTGATTTTTCAAAATGTCGCATTACATCTGATGTAATTTCTTGCTCTTTCTCTTTGTATGCCACACTAATTAAGTCAATAATTGCAGTCCGCAAAGACTCTTCGTGCAATGCCCCATCTTCTTCAAGCATTTTTGCAATTGGAATATCGGCCTCAAACTCATCCTGTAAATGCTCTTCTAAACCTGAAATATCCCACTGCTCTTCCATTGTTTTAGCAGGAATATATTTAGTAATAACATCATTAATAACATCGGCTCTAATCGCCGTAATAATTTCGCTGATATCATCAGAGGCCATTAATTCATCACGCTGCTGATAAATTACTTTACGCTGATCATTAGCAACATCATCGTAGGCTAATATTTCTTTGCGCACATCAAAGTTACGACCTTCAACTTTTTTCTGTGCATTTTCAATTGATCGAGTAACCCACGGGTGCTCAATTGCCTCGCCCTCTTCCATACCTAATTTTTTCATCAAACCCGAAACACGGTCAGATGCAAAAATACGCATCAAATCATCTTGCAATGATAAATAAAATCGTGTTGATCCAGCATCCCCTTGTCTACCGGAGCGCCCTCTTAACTGATTATCAATCCGCCTTGATTCATGCCTCTCAGAACCAATAACATGTAAGCCACCACTCGCTAAGACTTGCTCATGTCGATCTAACCATTGCCCTCGTAATTTATCTATTTCTGCTTCGGTAACTTCTTCACCTTGGCGATCAATCTCGGCATCAACATTTCCACCTAAGACAATATCCGTTCCACGTCCTGCCATATTGGTTGCAATAGTAACGGCTTTTGGCATACCGGCTTGTTCAATAATGAGTGCTTCGCGTTCATGCTGTTTAGCGTTTAATACTTCATGCGTAATATTCGCTTGCATCAGTATATTTGAAATAATTTCTGAGTTTTCCACTGAAGTTGTTCCAACGAGGACAGGCTGCCCTCTTTTCACACAGTCTTTAATATCTTCAGTAATGGCTAGATACTTTTCTTTCGCCGTTAAATAAATCAAATCACCCTTATCTTTACGGCTTAGTTTTCTATGAGTTGGAATAACAACCACTTCCAGTCCATAAATTTTATTTAACTCAAAAGCTTCAGTATCCGCAGTCCCCGTCATACCAGACAACTTATTATATAAGCGGAAATAATTCTGAAAGGTAATAGACGCTAAGGTTTGATTTTCACTTTGTATTTTAGTCCCTTCTTTTGCTTCCATCGCTTGATGCAAGCCTTCCGACCAACGCCTACCTGGCATAATCCGCCCAGTAAACTCATCAACAATAATAACCTCATTGCCTTGCACAATGTAGTCAACATCTCGTTGAAATAAAACATGTGCCCGTAGTGATGCATTTAAATAATGCATCAACCTTATATTTTCAGGCGCATATAAACTGCTTCCTTCATCTAATAGCCCGTGTTTAACTAATAAACCTTCAACACTTTCATGCCCTGCTTCAGTTAAATGTAACTGTCTAGATTTTTCATCAACCGTAAAATCACCTGGGCCTTGCTCTTCACCTTCCTTTTCACCTTCTTGTCTTTCAACTTTAGTTAAAAAAGGAACTATTTCATTCGTTTTCTGGTATGTTTCAATACTATCTTCAACAGGTCCTGAAATAATGAGCGGTGTTCTTGCTTCATCAATTAGAATAGAGTCAACTTCATCGACGATAGCAAATTGTAATTCACGCTGGACTTTTTGATCCAAACTAAACGCCATATTATCGCGTAAGTAATCAAAGCCGAACTCATTATTCGTTCCATAGGTAATATCCGCCGCATAAGCCTCCTTACGCTCTGTATGACTTAGACCACTAACAATCACACCTGTAGACAACCCTAAGAAGCCATATAGCTGACCCATCCATTCTGAATCTCTAGCTGCTAAGTAGTCATTTACTGTAACAACATGAACACCTTTTCCTGCGAGCGCGTTCAAATATGCAGCTAATGTTGCCATCAGGGTTTTTCCTTCCCCTGTTTTCATTTCTGCAATCTTGCCGTCATTTAAGACCATTCCACCAATTAATTGCACATCAAAATGGCGCATATTATAAACACGTGAAGATGCTTCTCTAACTGTAGCGAAGGCTTCTGGTAGTAAATTATTCAACTCTTCCCCCTCTGCTAAGCGCGACTTAAACTCTTGCGTCTTAGCCTGTAATGCCGGATCACTTAGCTGCTCATACTCATCTGAAAGCTTATTAACCAAACGCACAAGTTTTCGTTTTTTCTTAACCAAGCGATCATTTCGACTACCAACAACAAATTTAGCAAGCTTACCTAGCATCCTTCTACCTTACGTGTGTATTTATATTAAACATTATTGCAATTATATCCTGTTTCTTCATGTTAAATACATACAAAACAGTGTTATACCTAATTTAATCTTTCTTATTTATTTCAAAACCATTTATTCCTTTTACACCATTACAACGCCCAACTATCTTCGAACAAAGCTACATACACCCATTTTAGATATTTCATCCCCCCCCTATTTTTTCCATTTATTTTACGCAAAAAAAAACCCCTGCTACTTTCGTAACAGAGGTTTTAACGCTATTTAATTCCTACTTAGTCAGACTAAGTATTCAATCATTAGATGAAAGAAGGAATTAATGGAGCATCTACCATAGTCATTTGACGGTTACCATCTTCGTCGAAGAAGAATAGTAAACCAGCAAAACGACTATCTGGATCGTAGATTAAATCAGCTAAACGATAAACTTCCCAAGCTGCATCAGAAGCTGTCACTTCAATAGTCTTAGACTCGCCAGGAGCGATAGGGCTATTATCAGATTGAGTTAAACCTTCTTCAGCTAGAAGGTCATCAGGGTAACCTGATTCATCTTCAGTAACATCAGCATCTAAGAAACGAACAGAAGCTGTGTTGAACTCGCCTAAACGAATAGCAGAATCACCATTGTTTGTGATTGTAAGTGTCATTTGCATAGCACGACCAGGTACACGGTATGTAGCATCTTCAACTTTCACAGAAACAGTACTTTCAGGCATTTCAATTGGCATGATTCCACGCATCAAACCCGCTTGTAATGGAGTAGTGATTGGGTACTCTTCGTTAGTTGCTCCTAGAGAGAACATAAGTAAACCTAAAGTACCAGCAGCAAAACCCATTGCAACTTTCTTGTCAGTAGCACTGATTAAAGTATCAGCTTTCCCACCAGAAACTGCGATATGACGAGGAATAAACATTGGACGTTTCATCCAAAATAGCATCCATGCAGCACCAATTGACATCCATAGAGCATGCCAAAAGTATATGTTAGCTAGCCCATAATCTTCTAAATCTAGAGTAGTTCCAGTTAAAGTAGTTAATGGGTTAACGAAATCGCCCATTGTACCAGTAACAGTTACCCACTTACCTGGACCAATAATTGGACCACCACCTTCAACGTTCATCATAGTATGTACGTGCCAGTCACCTGGACGACGTGCTTTTAGAAGAACTTTGAATTCGTAAGTATCACCTAGTTCTAGTGTTACAGAACGTGGAACTAATTGACCACCGATCCAAGAACCTTGACGAATAAATACAGGCCCTGGAATACCAATGTTCAAGAAAGATACTTCAGGCTTATCAACAGTTTCAGGCCATCCAGCGAAAACGTGGAATTTACCAGAAATAGTTATTTGCTCATTGACAGCTACTTCATCTTTTGACCAATCAAGATCAAACCAATGAATAGTACGCATACGCATGAATGCTGCTTGAGACTTTTCACCATGTGCAGATGCTGCAGGCGTGTAGAACATCGCAGATGTTACAGCCAATAGCAATGCGACAAATGATAGCTTAGCTATTTTGTCTTTAATTGTTTTCATATATCTCCTCCAAACTAGAGAAATTTATTTTCGTTATTATTATTAATAATAGATAAAAAACATAATGTTTCTAAACTATTATTTATACGCCTTCGCCATCAATGAAGTCAGTTTTTGAAAACCATCTTCCAAAGAAATGCCATAAGAAGTAAATGATAACTGAAACGAAAGCCGAGAAGAATGCTGATACTGGAGCAACATCTTTACCGAAAGATCTTAATGTTCCTTTTTCAACCATTCTGATGTACTCAGGAGTACCAGTACGTACGTAATGGTAGCCTTGTAAATCAGCTAATGTGAACATCATACCGTTATATTCAACAGGTACATGTAAAGGAGCAATAATTGGCCAGTTACCTGGGTAGAAAACTAATCCCCAAGCCATACCACCAAGAACAGCTGTTAATACAAAGCTGCCAGAAAGCATTAGTACAACATCAAGAAGAATCGCACCAGGAACTAGGTTAGATGGGAAACAGAAGTTTACTGGGAAGTACGTCCATCCCCAGAAGTTTAAGTATCTGTTAATCCACTCACCGATCATAAGAGCAAGAACACAAACTACCGCTCCAAAAGGAAGACGGTAACGGTACCACAAACATGCTTGAACAGCAGCAGGGAAAGTGATTGATACGATTGGCGCTACAGTTACCCATAAACGTCTATCTTTCCAATCTGCCCAGAAATCCCAGTCACCACCAGTTAACATGTAGTGAATATGATATCCACCAAGTATAACAGTGAATAATGTAAAGAGAATCATCCAGTCTAACGTACGTGAAACTTGAACCGCTTCAGCACGTGAACGTACAGCTGATTGAGATGCACTCATTCGCTTACCTCCAAAAAAATTTTTATTATTATCGTTATCTCTCTATTTATCTTTCCGCCCCAAACGGAGCGGAAAGATAAGGAGATAACAAGTTCTTACTACTATTTTAAAACTTGCTTTTTTTAAATATTAAGCTAGGTCTTTTTTAAGTAGTTTAGTTAAAGCATCAACTTCAGTGTTCACAACACCTAATACAGCAAGAGCTGCCCACCCGAAGAATACAAAACCGTAATGAAGAGGAGCTACGAATAACTCTTCCATGAACCAAAAAGTGTGACCCCATTCGTTAAGGCCTACGTTTGGTAGAATCATGAATGGACCCAACACAGACACTAAATACATAAGTGATAGACCTTCCGAATAAGCAGGAAGTCTAGTCTTAGCATATAGGAATGAAGCTACACCAGTAATGATGTAAATTGGGTATGATAAGTAGAACTCAATGATGTGACTTGGCGTGAAATCAGTATCACGAACGATAGTCTGATGCCAAGTACCATCTTGCTCAGTGAAGTATGAAGCACCCCAGTAAATAGCCCAACCGTACATGACTAACCAAACCCAGTGATGAAAATGTCTTCTTAGCTCTTCACGAGGTGTGATAGACATAACATTACGATCACGAGTTTTCCAAAGCCATCCCCATAAACTAGAAGCGATAAATACTTCAGCAACAAGCTCGATGTATAACATATTCATCCAATATGTTTCGAACTCAGGTGCGAATGAATCTAAACCTGCAGACCATCCGTAAATACCTTCGTACCAACGAATGAATGAGTAGAATACCAAGTAAAGCATTAAACCTGCGAACAGGTTAACTTTATTTAGCAGTGGGGCTTCTGAAGCATCAGCTTTCACTGAATCAGTAGTAGCAGCCATTATTACCTCCTAAAAGTAAATTTAAACCTTTCAACAAAATGCTGAAAGCGTTATTAACATCCTGTCACATCATAAATAATGATGACATCATTTCCATTTGATATGCCGAGTAAGTGTATCAACTTAAATAAAAGTGTCAAGAAAATATCCAATCAACTTAAATAAAAGCGTCAAAAACACACACCCACATTATATTCGAGTCAACACAAACACCATAAGCATTTTATTAAAATAAACTTAATCTCATTATTTTTAATATAAAAAGACCTTAGCCGACTACTTTATGCACCAGACTCTTTTTCCTGCTAAAATAAACAGCTTGTTTTATCCCCTAATTTTCAGGCACACACTAATGTATAGAAAACTTTTCCCCCTCCTCTTTTTAGCTGCCTTAATCGGGCTTATTTTTCTACAAAAAGAAGCCGTTCTACCTTTTAGCAAATGGATCGCATCAACAGGTATCTTTCTTGAAGACAGCGGCGATGAAGGAAGTCGCATTGCCAATAGCACACCAATGACAAATCACGCATTTAACCAATGCAATATAGCCATTAGAAATGATATTAATGAGGAATTTTCTATCAGTTTTCCTGCCGAGCCACTTCAGTCCTGGTCTCTTGGGAACTATAAGTATCTTGTCAATGCGGACATTGAACTAACCAAAGCCTCAGGTGAATCATTTTTCAGAAAATATGCCTGTCAAATCCAATATGACCAAGGTTCCGATATGAACGGCGTTACAGACTCTGACAATTGGGATATTAGCGGTCTTTCTGGAATATCTTCTTTATAGCGACCCTGCACGGCAGGTAAACTACTCTTTTACCTGCCTCTTTGCATAAGCTAAAGCGCCAAGCAACACTGCTCGCTCATTCATACAGATTCGAACTGGTAATTTAGCCAAGTAATCACTATATCGCCCTTTTTTTATAAACGAGGCGATAAAAATCGGCTTTATCAGACTAAGTATCTTAGGTGGAATGCCTCCAGCAAGAACCACCCCATCCTGCGGCAAGCACTTTAACGCCAAATTACCTGCCTCAGCAGCATAAATTTCACAGAACATCCTAACAGACTCAAGGCACAAGCTATCATTCCCTCGAACGGCCTCTAAACCTATTATTTCGGCTGGGTTTGCCCTTTGCATTTTGTCAGCAAGTTCTTTTCTTTCGGGAAACCTGCCATCCTGCTTTAGAAACTGATAAATATTGTGCAAGCCCATCCCTGAGACTATGCGCTCATAACTAACATGTCCGTTATATTTATTTCTTAAGAATACCAATAAGCGGTCTTGTTCTTTATTTTGTGGAGCAAAACTAGTGTGCCCACCTTCAGTCGCTAAAACTTTAAAATCTGCTTGCTCGCGAATTAATATCGCTTCTCCTAAGCCCGTCCCCGCTGATAAAATTGCAATATCACCAGAACCTAGCCTCCTTGCCGTATTAAGTTCTTCATACTCCATATCCGCCAACGCAACAGCCCAAGCTGTTGCAGCTAAATCGTTTAATAGGTAAACCTTCTGCGCTCTGGTTGCTTGCTGTATTTCCTTTGCAGAAATACGCCACGACAAATTAGTAATCTTACATTCTTGCTCTATAACCGTGCCTGCAACACCAGCACATACCATCATGATATTAGCGGCATCTCCAGCTAAAAAATCTTTAATAAGCTCATTTATACTGCTAAAGGCAGAGCTTTTATAGGCCTGCTCCTTGCATAAAACCCAGTCGCTCCTTTCTTTAGCGTATAAAGCCAATAGAGTTTTTGTCCCCCCGACATCAATCGCTAATATCACTAATATTTCTCGTACGCTTTATATAGGCTTTGCTTGCCATTTTCATCAAATGACACAACTTTATATGGATCTTTACGCTCGCCCATTTCC
This sequence comes from Methyloprofundus sp., assembly GCA_028599115.1. GTDB lineage: Bacteria > Pseudomonadota > Gammaproteobacteria > Methylococcales > Methylomonadaceae > Methyloprofundus. Next base: position 15,140 of record JAQRMR010000058.1, on the reverse strand, counting down.
ATACCCGGCGTACCAACTACCATCCCTGGTACACTCAAGCCTTTTAACTTTAATTTAGTTTGCAGCATGGCTTTAATATCATCTGCAGGCACATGCCCTTCAACAACAAAACCATTAATAATGGCTGTATGACACGATGCTAATGACTGATTAATTCCATATTTGTCTTTTATTTTTTGTACATCGGCTGTCACTTTATCCGTCACCTCAAAACCATTCGATTCTAGGTGCTTAACCCACTTACCACAACAACCACAACTTGGGCTTCTATAAACAGTAATTTCATTGTTTTTTTTGGACAACTTTTCTACTTCACCGTAGCTCAACAGGGAAACACTCATCAGTGCGACAATCGCCATTAGCTTTTTCATCAATTTACCTGTTTATTTATGATACTGACCACTGAAATCATGCACCGCATCGACCATTACTTTTACATGATCTGGGTTAATATCCGGCAGTATGCCATGCCCTAAGTTAAAAACATGTCCTGAGCCTGCGCCATACTTACTCAGTATGCTGGCTACTTTTTCCCTAATCACTTCTGGGTTAGCGTAAAGTGTAATTGGATCCATATTACCTTGAAGAGCCACACGCTCCCCAACTTTTGCTCTTGCCAATTTAATATCTGTCTGCCAATCCAAGCCAAGTGCATCATAGCCAGCACCTGCCATTGACTCTAGCCATTGGCCACCACCTTTTGTAAATAAAACGGTAGGCACTTCTTGGCCATTTACATTAGTTTGTAATAGTGCCCTAACTTGCTCGGCGTAACGCAATGAAAATTCCAAATACTCTTCTGTTCCTAAGGCTCCACCCCAAGTATCAAACAGCATGACAGTTTGAGCACCTGCTGCAATTTGAGCATTTAAATACATAGCAACTGACTGAGCCAACTTATCCAACATCTTATGCATTAGTTTTGGTTGCTCAAACATCAGGCCTTTTACCTTTGAGAATGTTTTACTGCTACTTCCCTCAACCATATAGGTTGCTAATGTCCACGGACTCCCTGAAAAACCTATCAATGGCACTTGACCTTGAAGGTTTTTTCTAATTAGGCGTACCGCATCCATTACGTATTTTAATTCTTGCTCAGGATCCGGGATAAATAGCTTATCAATATCTGCTGCGGTACGAATAGGGGACTTAAATTTAGGCCCTTCACCTTCGCTAAAGTACAGGCCTAAACCCATCGCATCTGGAATTGTTAAAATATCAGAAAATAAAATAGCCGCATCAAAATCGAACCTTTCTAAAGGCTGTAAAGTCACCTCACATGCTAGCTCAGGATTTGTACATAAATCCATAAAGCTTCCCGCTTCCGCCCTTGTCGCTTTATATTCAGGAAGGTAGCGCCCCGCTTGTCGCATCATCCATACTGGTGTTTTATCCACAGGTTGCTTTAATAGTGCACGAATAAATCTATCGTTTTTTAGCTCGCTCATGTTTCTTCTTCATCCCTTAATATTAATTGCTTATCTTTCTTAAGATAAAATGATTTTTCATTACAACTAGTCAACAGCTATTCAATTGAAAAATTCTGTCTTATCGCTGAAAATCGTCTAACCCATGCTTTTTTCATAGCTGCCGGCAGCTCTATAACTTTATTATTCGCCTCTTCTATAGACTCGAATACACCATAATACAACGTGTACTTATGTTTTTTATTTTGGCTATGCTGTAAATAATAAGTATTGTAGCCCAAATTTTTAAATGCCTTTTGTGCATCTAATAGCGACTTTTTTGACGATAACGCCATTAGCTGCATCGAATAAGCAGTCTTTTTTTGCCTTAACACCCATGCCCGATCATCAATGTCTTTAGCTAAAGGAAGCTCAGCGCTAACTTGCAAGTCCCTTTTTTTTACTTGCTTATCCCTTATCTTTACAGCAACCTGCTTTTTAGCCACCCTAGAAGTTGCTGCTTCCTCTTGCTTCTCAAGATTATTAGCAACACTTAACTCTGGTGTCGGCACAATTGGAACTTCGGTCTTTGGACTATTAACAATTGGCACCTCAATAACTGGTTTAGTAGGTATATTCACAACTGGAGAAATTTCATGCGAAAAACTCTTTACTGTAAATTCCTTTGCAGCCCTCACCTTTTCTACATTAGCCTTTTCTTTGTGCTTTTTAGGCATAATATCTACAGCTAATTTTTTTTTACTTTCCAGCAGTGGCTTTGGTATCACTTTATTACTACTTGAGTCTCGCCATAAAAAAAGGCTCAACACTGTAGAAGCAATCGCTATCACTACGGCCAATATAATTAAAATATTGGCCGTAGTGATATATTTTTTTTGCTCACCTTTTAGGAGAGAGCTAATTTTTTCTAAATTACCCGCGCTATGTTTATACATAGCTTGTAACAACGAGTCATTAATATCCCTTTCTGTGTATTTCGTGTTTCCAGCCGCTATTAGTTGCCGAATAAACACAGAGGACTCCGCGAAACTCAAGCCCACCAAGTCAACAAAATGACAGCTATGCTCTATGCCTTCAGCCTTTGATTTGGCTAAGACCTCCTCTGGAGTTAAGGAGAAAACTAGCTTTAGCGCACTATATTCTTTTGCATAATTAATTAATGCATTAATCAACCCTGTCAGCAATAAATTAGCATCATCTATTATTAAAACGAGCTTTTTCTCGTGCTTTTCATAATCCAATAAGACATCCGTAATTGCCCGACTATCCAATTGATACTTGTCGTTTAAAAACTGTAGCAACTCGTATTGAATTGACTCAAAGCTTAAACTTAACTCCGCATTTAACAAAAAAATATCGCTATTATCTAGCCCTTTATCTGCAGCAGCCTTCAGCAAAGTTGACTTACCTGATCCTTTAGGGCCTTGTAAAACCACACTACTTTGAATATTTGTTACCAAATGAGTCAGTAAATCTAACTTTTTTTTCTGCTCTATACTGATCAAATTTTTCATCCCTACCTTCCTGAAAAATATCAATGAAACTTGACTAGACTACGTATACAAATGGCAACTCTCTTACTTATTACTAGTGCCTTACTACCTTTTAACTATTTAGCACTTTTAGTAATTGCTTTTGCTCTACCGCGACGGGCAAAGTTGCTTCGCCAATTTCCTTTAGTAAAATCAATCGAATATCACCATCCACATTCTTTTTATCGACAGCCATTAACTCTAAAAAGGTTTCCGCACTTAAGCTACTTGGCGCCTTTATTGGCAAAGCTGCATTTTGAAAAAGAGTTTTAATCCTAGTAACATCAGTATGACTTAACCAACCTAATTCACAGGATAATTCAGCCGCTTGGCAGGTTCCTATTGCAACAGCTTCGCCGTGTAAATACTCCCCATAACCCATACCAGCCTCAATAGCATGTCCAAATGTATGACCTAAGTTTAATATTGCCCTAATACCCGATTCACGCTCATCAGAAGCAACAATTTCAGCCTTGCTTTGGCAAGATTGCTCAATAATATACGTCAGCGCCATTTTATCTCGCGCCATAATCTTTTCTATATTGCTCTCTATCCATAAGAAAAAACTAGCGTCTCGAATTAAGCCGTACTTAATAACTTCAGCAACCCCGGCAGCTAGCTGCCTATCATCTAAGGTATCCAGAACATCAACGTCAATAATAACACTTTGAGGCTGGTAAAAAGCGCCCAACATATTTTTACCTAATGCGTGATTAACACCTGTTTTTCCCCCTACAGAAGAGTCAACTTGAGACAATAGTGTTGTTGGTATTTGTATAAAAGGAATTCCACGCTGATAACAGGCAGCGGCAAAACCACTTAAGTCACCAACAACCCCACCTCCTAAAGCAATTAGAGTCGCATTACGGCTGAATTTTTTGGCTAATAATGCATCAAAAATGATATTTAATGTCTCTAATGTTTTAAACTGCTCACCATCAGACAAAACAATTGTCTCTACTTGATAGTCCTGTAAATGTCGGCTCACTCGCTCTAAATACAGCGGTGCTACTGTTTCATTTGTGACAACAACAACTTGCTTTGATTTAATATGTCGAGTTAATAACTCGGATTTATCTAAATTACCCGCGCCTATATATATAGGGTAACTTCTATCCCCCAGCTCTACCTGCATTACATTCGCCATCTACCTACTCTTCACCTGTGTATTCTTTGATAATTTCATTAACAACTGCTTTACTCTGCATTTTTCCGCTATCAATGACAAAATCAGCACACTCTTTATAAAGAGCTTCACGCTCATTAACCAAGGCTTCAATTTTAGCCTGCGGCTTTTCTGTGTTTAGCAAAGGGCGCTGTGAATTTCTAGAAGTTCGCTCAACTAATCGCTCTACTGAACATTGCAAATAAACCACAAAGCCATGCTCTTTTAGCTGCTTTCGATTTGCTGCATCTAAAATAACACCGCCACCTGTTGCCAGAACAATGCCATCGATATCAGTTAATTCTGTGATCATTTTATTTTCACGCAGGCGAAAGCCATCCTCTCCTTCAAATTCAAAAATTGTTGCAATATCGACACCCGTAGCGTCTTCTATCGCTTTATCACTATCGTAAAAAGGAAGCCCTAAGGATTTTGCTAATAGCCGGCCAATTGTTGTTTTACCCGCGCCCATTAAGCCAATTAAATATATATTTTTTTTGTTCATTAATTTTTTTACTCATAAAAAAAGGGCATTATGCCCTTTTTTAACTGAAATTGAAATTTACGATTGGGTTCGCATCACATCTTTAACTACTTTTGGGGTAATAAATATTAACAGCTCTCTTTTTGAGTCCCCTTCAATATTTCGCCTAAACATCCACCCCACTAAAGGTAAGTCTGCAAACCAAGGAACCGACTCTACTGTATGTAAAGTATCACCTTCATACACCCCACCCAATACAATTGTCTCACCATTTTTGATATGAACACTTGTATTAATTTCACGCTTATTAATGGCTAAACCATCTGGCGTTTGATCTCCTCGGGAGTCTTTCGTTATTTTTATTTTCATGATAACACTTCCTGTCGGTGTTATCTGAGGGATAACTTCTAATACAATAGAAGCATCTTTAAAAATAGTTGTTGTCCCTTCTTGGCTCGTTGTTTGAAAAGGTATTTCTTCCCCTTGTTCAATCCTTGCAATACATCTGTCAGAAGTTAAAATTTTAGGGTTGGAAACAAATTCCGCTTTTCTATCATCCTGCATTGCTGATATTTCCAAGTTCAACACATAATCAGCTCCACTGACTAAGGTCATACCTAATGCTCCATAAGGGTTAGCTGCTGCCAAACCAGTAACCACCGATGAAATAGGGTCAGCTCCATTTACCGACGTTGAACCTCCCGTCGACCCTCCTATTCCAAAGCCAGTATTTGCCCCATCTCCTCCAGCATAAGAAGCACCAAACTTAACCCCTAAGTCTTGCTGGAAACCTTCTTCTGCAATAACAATTCTTGCTTCAATCAGAACCTGCCTAACAGGCACGTCCAATAACGCTAACATTTTTCTTACTTCTTCTAGCTGCTTAGCGGTATCTTTAACAATTAACGTATTTGTCCGAGGGTCAACTAGTGCAGTACCTCTTTTAGATAATAAGGCATTATTTTCATCGTCGTCGTCGTTATTATTCGAGTTATTATTCGAGCTATTATTACTCCCTCCAATATTCGCACCACCACTACCGCCGCTAGAACCCCCACTACTACCGCCTAACTCTAGCCCTATCAATGCACAGCCTCCTCTAGCCCTCGAGGAATTCCCTTCTAAAATATCCTTAAAACTTTCTGCTTGTGCATAATTAATGGGTATATATTCTGTTACTAAAGGTTCTAACCGTTCATTAACCTTTTGAGCTTCAATTTCTTCTTCTTCTAATTTTCGGATTTTTTCCATAGGAGCAACAAGGGTGACATTATCCACTTGCCGCTTTGCTAAACCTTTTAATTTTAAAACGAGCGCAAATGCGTGATCCCAATGTACGTCATCTAGCTGTAAAGTAAGGTTTCCGGACACCGCATCATCAACAATAATATTTTCGCCAGAAATTTCTGCTAAAATTTTAAATGCATTTCGTACTTCAATATCATGAAAATCTAAGGTCAACCTTTCTCCCTTATATGCAGCCTTTTTCGCCTTGCTCTCTTCTACAGTAATTTCTCTTACTTTAACGGTTAATAAACCTTCGGCCTGAAATACTGAATACTTATATTCTGTCTCTATCGGTGTGATAAGAATTTTAACATCTGCACCACTTTGTTTTGCATCAATGATAGACACAGGTGTTGCAAAATCAATCACATCCATACGTTTTGCATAATTTGCAGGCAATTTTGTATTAATAAAGCGTAATTCAACTTTCCCCGCTTTTTGCTGTGTTTTAACTAAAGTAGTTTTATTGGATAAAGAAATTAAAATTCTTCCCTCACCTTTAGCTCCTCTTCTAAAATCTATTTTTTTAATTTCTTGTTTTGCAATACTAACCTGCTTATCAGCTAAATCATTTGCAGTAGAGCTAAGCGAGTTTTTTGCTGTCTCAATTTGCGTTAAAACAAGTAACGTCCTTTTGCCCTCTTGCTTAAGGGTATAAGTTAATTTTTCTCGTAAGTTTACAACGACCCTCAACCTATCACCTGCCTCTACAGCAATATAGCTATTAACCCCTGCTTGATTAATCGTATTTTTTTTCTGCTTTAACGCACTTTTTACCCCTGAAAAATCTAAAACTATCCTTGCAGGTTTACTCATTTGAAAAACCTTTGGCTTAACTGCCTTTTCGGACATTTCAAAAGCCAATCGAGCCTTATTTCCCGACAGCGCAGTAAAGTCTACATTTTTAAGCAACTGAGCCTGAGTTTCAGCAGCAATAGCCTGCCCAAAAAACAAACAGCTCAGCATAAAAACATGCATTAATGCCCATCGACTTAACCTGTCCATACCCCACCCGCCTTGTTTAATTTTTATATCACTTCTCGTCAGCTTTTGATAAAGCAATTGATGCCGCTCTTTCTTCCCAACCGCCTTGCCCATTTGGAATAATTTCCATAATGTCTATTTTAGCAGATGAAATGTCAATAATTTCTCCATAATTTTTCCCCAAGTAACTTCCTTTTTTTACTCGATGAACCTTCCCACTTGCTACTTTAATTAAACCCCACTTAATGGGATTATTTTTCTTTTTTATAGTCCCAATTAACTTAAGAGTATCGAGCGATACATTTTCTAAAACACCTTTTTTTCGATCAAAATCTGGAAATATTCCACTTTTCTCTTGGTCTAAATTTCCTTCCCCATACTTGCCAGGAACCTTTGAGCTAAATGGGTCTCTTATCTCCTTAGGATTAAATGTAAACACTTCAAGAGGTGGCATTTTTTTAATCTCGCCAACACGAATAGGAGTCGAATCTTCCCTTTCCTTCTTTAATCGTTGAGCCAACTCAGGAAACTCAGATAACTTAACTTCACTTGTTTTAGTACACCCTTCGATAATCAAACCTTCATCCTTAAAGCACACTAGGTGACTATTATCCATTAGCGCTGGTTTCTGCTCTTCTCCTGCCTCTATTTCTTGGTACGTCGTGATAGTTGCTGCCATCTTTAATAGGCTGTTCTCTTTTAAAGGAGAAATTTGAATGTCTTTTATTGTGACAATTCTAGGTAAGGCTGCTAGCCCCCCGACAAATACGCCTAACTCCTTATACATCCCTTGCACTTTAATATTAATAGGTAAAGCAACAACATCATCACGAGTGATTTTTCCAGCAGGCTTAAATAAATTACACTCCAAGCCACTTGATACACCTGTTTGTGAAATATCGACCAACAAATTAGCCATTTCAGCTTCGCTTGGCATCAAGCGCATCATTTCAGCCAGTGCTGCCTCAATTGTTTTATATTGCTGTTGATGTAGTTTTAAATTTAAAGCCATGCGCCATTCAGTTCCATAAGAATTTATAGCGGTTTGCAGTTCAACCTTCTCTCTGTTTAAATCATTTAATTTATCACTGGTAAATTGATAATGCCCCCCACCAATGATTAAGAAAAAAACAAGTAGCCCAGCTGATATTTTCAAGGGAACAGGCCAGCCACCCGCCTCATTAATATCCCAATTAATTTCAGATAGATCCATTACTGATCCTCTTCTTTGGTTTCATTCTTACGTTGCTTAAGAGTAAGTGTAAAATCACTTAACTTACCACTAGCTCCTTTTTTTCCCATTTCGATAACACTAATTTCAGGAGCGACCAGCCAATCTGAATTATCAATATTTCTCATTAATTCTGAAATACGTGCATTTGATTGGGTTTTACCTTTAACCGAGACCTGTGCATCACCTTGCTTAATTTCTGTTAAGTGCACACCATCAGGAATAACCTTTCCTACTTCATCCATAAAATGTACAACAACTTGTCGGCTATTTTGCAATTTTTGTATCGCCATCATTTTATCGTCAATAATAGTTTTCTTCTTTTTTATATCCCTAATTTTCTTAGTTACTAAACGCAGCTCTTTAGTTTTTTGTTCCACTTTCGCTCGCATGTTCTGCTGCGTCTCAATCTCTCCGTTTAAATAATATAAATAAGAAAGTACGACAGCAATTGCAAAAATAGCACTCCCCCCTATTCCAACAAAGAAATCATTCTGCTTTTTCTTACGTAACGCTTCTCGCCACGGTAATAAGTTAATTCGAGCCATTAGTCAAAACTCCTTAGCGCTAAACCACAAGCCACCATCAATGCAGGTGCATCAGCATTTAAGCTTTGTTCATTTATATTTTTTGCTACAGCCATGCTATGGAAAGGGTTTGCAATTAAAACAGGGCATTTTTGATCCACTTCTACTAGCTCCGCTATTCCCTCGATAGACGCACAACCTCCAGAGAAAACAATGCTATCAATATCCTCTCTTGCTGCAGATGAATAAAATACTTGCAGCGCCCTTGCTATCTGCTGCACAATTGCCCGCTTAAACGGCTCTAATGCCTCTGTATTATATCCTTCAGGTGCATTAGCACTTTTCTTAGCCCTCCCTGCCTCTTCAAATGAATAGCCATAAATTCGTTGAATTTCCTCTGTTAACTGCCGGCCACCCAAAGTTTGATCACGCGCATAAATAGACCGCCCATCACGAACGACATTTAAACTAATAATAGAAGCACCGATATCAACCATTGCTATGGTTTGATCTGCCCCTTTATTAGGTAAATCATTGGCAAGTAAAGATAATGCGTCAACCATAACAAAGGTTTCTAAATCAACCACTTTCGTCACTACATCGGCCAACTCTAGTATTGCTACTCGCTCATCAATGTTTTCCATTCTCGATGCAACTAACAACACTTCAGCAGTATCCGTTTTTTCATCTGTTTCTATCACTTCAAAATCAAAGCGGACTTCATCTAATGGGTAAGGGATATATTGATCAGCATCAATAATAATCTGTTCTTCCATTTCAGAATCAGAGAACCCTGCTGGCATTGTGATTACTTTTCTAAATACATCTGATTCGGCTATAGCAATACTTGCACTGCGTACCTTTGTGTTTGCTTGCTTCAAGACATCACGAATTGTTTCAGAAATAACTTCCATATCTTCTGGGTCATTATTTACTAAAACACCTTCCGGTATAGGTCGAACAGCATAGCTCTCAACTTTATATCCTTCTGATGTTTTGCTCAATTCCAGTAACTTAATTGCTGCCGTACTTATATCAATCCCTAAAATACGCTCAGACTTACGATTAAACCATTTCATATAATAACTCTGTCTTTATTAACATTACGAGTACACTTAATTATGCCCGAAAAAACACTAATCACACATAATGTAGATTTCATGTATTGCACATAAACCAATGAAATACAAACAAAGTACTCCTGGCTACATAGCTTACTAAATTTGTTCAAAACTCTTAAATAAATAAACATTACTTCTATTTTATTCTGTTCTCAATAGCAAAGAAAAACAAGGTACATTAGAAATAATACTAATTTAGAGCATATCACGCCCTAACTTTTATAACTATTTACTATATACTTATTTAAAATTTTAATTTCGAAATTATTCACAAAAGACATGACTCTTAAACAAATTTTAAAATGGGGCTTAATTTCGCTCCTTAGTTTGTCTGCTATTGGATTAGTAACTTGCTATATCGCTTACCAGCAACTGCGTAACGAACTACCTGATACACAGATTCTTAGAAGTGTCACATACAACCAACCCCTAAGTGTTTACAGCTCAGACGGGCTACTCATTGAGCAGTTCGGTGAAAAAATTCGCAGCCCAATTTCAATTAATAACACCCCTAAACAACTAATCAATGCCTTTACCGCCTCTGAAGACGCGAACTTTTTTACTCACTCTGGTGTTGACTATAAAGGCTTAGCTCGCGCTGTTATTCAGCTTATATTAACTGGCAAAAAGAAACAGGGTGGCAGCACTATTACCATGCAAGTCGCGCGAAACTTTCTACTCTCTAACGAAAAAACCTACACCCGAAAAATCAAAGAAATTATCCTATCTTTTAAAATTGAATCAGAACTCACTAAGCATGAAATATTAGAACTTTATTTTAATAAAATATATCTTGGCCAAAGGTCTTACGGCATTGCTGCAGCAGCTGATATTTATTACCACCGCCCCTTAGCAGAATTAACACTTGCCGAATTAGCAATGATTGCAGGCCTCCCCAAAGCTCCCTCACTATACAACCCCATATCAAACCCCAGGCGCGCATTAATTCGTCGCAATTACGTACTGGGACGCATGCTTGAGCTAGGCTACATTAACAATGCAGAATACACACTAGCAAGCTCCGCAGAAGTGACCGCCCATCGCTATACTAATCAACGAGAGCTTTATGCCCCTTATATAGCTGAAATGGTTCGTAACGACATTATTAACCTATATGGCGAAGAGTCAGCTTATACCTCTGGGTTAAAAGTTTATACAACGATTAACTCAACACTACAAGGCGCAGCAACAAACAGCTTGAGAACAAACTTACATCACTATGATGAGCGCTATAGTTACCGAAATAACCGCGAAAAAAATATTGCACTCACTAATACTCCTAACATAGGCCACACCTTTGCCGCCCAAGTCACTTTCATAGACAAAGAAAAACTAACCGCCAAACTTAAAGATAACACCACCATCACTTTATTTTGGAAAGATTCCCCTTATAGCACTTCAACTGCGCAAAATAAAAGTCGCAAACAAGAAATACACTCTTTTTTAGATATTCTCAAACAAGGGGATACTTTTCGAGTTAGAAAAAACAATGACACCTGGGTGCTTGCCCAAAAACCTGAAGCTCAAAGCGCCTTTGTCGCCTTAAGTCCAAATAATGGCGCTATTTTAGCCCTTTCAGGAGGCTATTCATTTTTTAACAACAAATACAACCGCGCGATACAAGCAAAAAGACAGCCGGGCTCAGGGTTTAAACCTATTATTTATACCACCGCACTAGAAAATAACTACACCGTGGCTAGCCTTATCAACGATGCACCTATTGTTGGCGATAACACACAAACGACCGAGTGGAGACCAGAAAACTATAGCCATAAGTTTTACGGCCCCACCAGCATACGCACAGCACTTAGACTTTCACGCAACTTAATCTCAATTCGGTTATTACGCTCACTTGGCATACCTAGCGTAACAGATACTGCGCTCCGCTTTGGCTTCATCGCCGAACAACTCTCTCAAAAACTTTCCTTAGCTCTTGGAAGCGGCTACGCATCACCATTAGAAATGGCTCGTATGTACTCTGTTTTTGCTAATGGCGGCTTTTTAATTCAGCCTTATTTTATTGACCGTATCGAGTCAGCAAAGGGAGATGTCATTTTTCAAGCCTCCCCTTTACTTGCCTGTGCAGACTGCGCCAATCAAAACACAGTCAGTCAGGCACCTCGCATTATATCTAAACCCGTCAATTTTTTAATGAATTCATTACTTCGTGATGTTGTACGCCGAGGTACCGGAGTTAAAGCTAAAGCACTAAACCGCACTGATTTAGCAGGAAAAACGGGCACCACTAATAAGCAAAAAGACGCCTGGTTTAACGGCTACACAAAAGATATCGTCGGTATTGCATGGGTTGGCAGGGATGACTCTAAAAGCTTAGGTCCTTGGGAGACAGGCGGAAAAGCCGCTCTCCCTTTATGGATTGATTTTATGCGTGTAGCACTGCAAAACAAACCAGAGCACGAACTCTTACCACCAACCGGTATCACTAAAATATTACTGGATAAAAAAACAAGTTTACTAAGCCAAGAAGAAAAAGCCTCTGAATTTAGTTATTGGGAGTTTTTTAGAGATGAAAATATTCCAACTGAGTATGCACCCATGCCAACCCCCCTTTTAGATATTGATGAAAAAGATGGCTCAGGAGAAAACACACCACAAACAACGGAAGCTTTATTTTAGACTATGTCATTTCGTATGCTGACTATAAGCTGTCGAGGGCGCACCGCACCCCCTTTTTTCATAACACCCTATTGAGGCAGTTTGGAGCATACCCTCACAGCCATTAAATTCAGAAAAAAGGTAGGATGTGCTGACGATAGGAAGCGCACCAGCGATACAAAGATGCGCTTCGTGCCTCAGCACATCCTACGCAAAATGCTTAACTTAAGGCGCATACTCTACTTGCTAGTGTAATGACAAAGGTAACAATAAAAACATCATTGCGCTCCTGTTTCTAACAGGCATAAAAAAAGCAGCCATCAGCTGCTTTTTCTACTATTATTACTGAACAGCTTCACGAAGCATCTCAGCAATCACATTTTAAATCTTATATATTACGAATATCATGCCCTGTATATATTTGTCTTGGGCGGCCAATACGCTGCCCAGGTTCTGCCATCATTTCTAGCCAATGCGATACCCAACCAGCTGTTCTTGCAATGGTAAACATAACCGTAAACATATCAACTGGAATATTCAGTGCCTTATAAATAATGCCCGAATAAAAATCAACGTTAGGATACAATTTTTTCTCAATAAAATACTCATCATTCAATGCGTATTTTTCAAGCTCTAGCGCCAGCTCAAACAATGGATCTTTTTCTGACCCTGCCAAGCCTTCTAAAACCTCATAACAAGCTTTACGAATAATTGTCGCTCTAGGATCAAAGTTCTTATAAACTCGATGTCCAAAACCCATCAAACGGAAAGGATCATTTTTGTCTTTCGCTTTTTCGATAAACATTGGAATTCGGTCAACCGTTCCAATTTCTTCCAACATACTTAATACAGCTTCATTTGCCCCACCATGTGCAGGCCCCCAAAGCGCACCAATACCAGCAGCAATACAAGCATAAGGGTTAGCCCCAGTACTACTTGCTAAGCGTACAGTTGATGTACTCGCATTTTGCTCATGATCAGCATGAAGAATAAATAATAAATTAAGTGCCTTAACCGCGACAGGGTCAATATAATTATCTTTATCGATATATTTCTGAGACGGCAGGGAAAACATCATATTAAGAAAGTTTTCACAATAACTCAGATCTGAGCGAGGATACACAAAAGGGAAACCAATTGAGTGTCGGTAACATGCTGCCGCAATCACAGGCATTTTAGCTAGCATACGCATCGCTGAAATTCTACGATGTTCTGGATCATTCATATCCAGCTCACTATGATAGAAAGCAGATAAGGAACCAACAATCCCCACCATCATCGCCATCGGATGAGCATCATAATGAAAGCCATCAATAAAGCTACGCATGGCTTCATGAAGCATTGCATGCTGCCCTACTTCATGCTCAAACTCTGCTTGCTTACTATCGCTCGCAAGCTCGCCATTCATCAACAAATGGGCAACCTCAAGAAATGAACATTTCTCAGCAAGTTGATCGATAGGGTAGCCTCGATACAACAAGACCCCTTTCTCTCCATCTATATAAGTAATAGCGCTTTTACAGCTCGATGTCGACATAAAACCAGGATCATAAGTAAATAACCCCATTTTTTTGTTCAACGAACTGACATCAATAACAGGCGTACCAATTGTTCCTTTAAGCAAAGAAAAATCTGCTTCCTTTCCTGTTGAATTATTGCGTATGGTTAATGTTTCTTCTGTCATTGATGTTTCCTATGCTTTTTTTTACGAAGCGTCGAAATAACCTACTGGCTATAACGCTTACGGAATTTATCTACACGGCCAGCTGTATCAACAACACGCTGCTTACCAGTGAAGAAAGGGTGACAAGCTGAACATACTTCAATGTTCAAATCTTTGCCTAGTACAGAGCCTGTAATAAACTCGTTTCCACAACCACAAGTAACAGTGATTTGGCTATATTCTGGGTGAATTTCTGGTTTCATAATGACCTTAATAAATGTCTAAAAATCGACTAACACAATTTAGAACAGAGTATAATACTTTATCATACCAAATTTCGCAAGTAACCCCTTACAAATTATGCGCATTATCACTGTTAATACAAATGGAATTCGCGCCGCAGAGCGCAAAGGCTTCTTTCCTTGGATGGCAAAACAAAATGCCGATGTCATCTGCATACAAGAGACTAAAGCACAGCCCGACCAACTAACCGCCGCTGCATTTCATCCCGAAGGCTATTCTAGCTATTTTCATAGCGCCGTTAAAAAAGGCTACAGCGGAGTCGCTATTTACAGCAAACACAAACCCGACAAAGTCATTGAAGGCATGGGGTTTGATGATGTTGACTACGAAGGGCGGTACTTAGAAGTACAAATTGGTAATCTAAGCGTTATTTCACTTTACCTCCCTTCTGGTTCATCTAAAGAAGAGCGCCAAGAGTTTAAATACAGTGTCATGGATCGGTTTTTACCATTTTTACAAGAACGCGCCAAAGACAACAGGGATTACATTATTTGTGGCGATTGGAATATTGCCCATAAAGAAATTGATTTAAAAAACTGGAAGCCTAATCAAAAAAATTCTGGTTTTTTACCCGCAGAACGCGCCTGGTTAGATGAATTATTCTATAAAAATCCTTGGCATGATGCTTTTCGCCTAGTTAATAACGAAGCCGAACAATATACTTGGTGGTCTAACCGTGGACAAGCTTGGAAAAATAACACCGGCTGGCGCATTGACTACCATGTTATTAGCGAAGCACTTAAAGATAAAGTCTTATCTAGCTCTATTTATAAAGAAGAGCGATTTTCGGACCATGCGCC
>JAQRMR010000057.1 GCA_028599115.1 Methyloprofundus sp. | reverse complement strand
TTCATCAAGGTAGCTGTACTCTTGACTCTGCGGGTTATCTTTAAAAAACTGTAATGCTTCTAACTCTCTACCTACTGCTTCATTTGCAGGGTTTCTCGCATTAATATTAGGTGCTTTAAACCTAAAGTTCCCTTCTTTTGCTTTTGCTTGAACAATTTCCCATGATGTTGCAACAGGCACCGTCGCTAAAATTTTAGTTAATCGGTCAGTTTGATCCTCGATAGTATTATATTGATTCAGCTGGTTAACAGTAAAAACACCATCACCCCACTTTTTAATCATATTTTTACGTACCGACTCAGCAACCAATAATAAGCTTTTTGCTTGCTCTGTTTTTTGCGTAATTAAAGTTTTTTTCTGATATTGATTAAAAAGTAACAGGGTAATAATGGTAATAATACTTAAAAATAGGAGCGTACTTAAAATTACCTTTGTGCCTACTGAATTCATATTCATATAATAGATGCCATTAAGTTATTATTATTTTTTAAGAAGTCTATAACAAATCCCACTAACTAGCTAATGTATAAATGCTTCACTTCAACTAAAAATTAGCTTTAACCATCTACTAAAATGCCTATACATCCTAATCCATTGCAGATCTCATATATTCAAAAGTACAGAAGGTATGGCTAGCTTTTCTAAATTTTAACTTGGCAATACAAGTTCCTTGTTAATAAGATGACTCGATTTACTACCAAAGTGAGCATAGGATAGCCCTAGAGTAGGGCTATGCGTTTTTATACATAAGCTAATAACACCACTTTCTAGCGAATAACTTTGTATTTAGTTTAGCTTTTTTATGTTGCTAAAATACCCTTTAGCTTTATCCTACAGAGTAGGAACTAATGAATATGCACCTCACGTGAATTCATAGTTTCACTGCTTTCTAGCTCATATTGCGATTGCTTTCCCTTCATTTTCGAGCCATCTGGCGCTAACTGAATCAAGCTATCACCACCATCTTTAATTCGGTAGTAACTGGTTTTTTTATCTTTACGTGAAACCAAGGTAACCAACTGCTTGCTCTTATTCCAGGTGTATTTACCTTTTTCATAAAATTCTTTATTAGAGGCTTGTGCATATTGAGTCACCAACAAATAATTATGTTTATTTTTTAACGATAAAGTTAGCTTAATACCCGCACAATGATCACAAGGAAGGTAACCAAAATAAACACCCTTAAATTGTTCGTCCTCAGGTAATTGCTTTAAATGAGTTGCATGATCACCTCGCAGTTTCATTCTTGCTTTCTGCACATCGCCCATTGTTTGCTTATCTGACTTTGCCAACACAGGATTAGCAGCCATGCCAAAAACAACAAGTAATGCCAAGCTTAGCGTTTGTTTTGTCATTATTTTTAATTTTTTCATTTGTTATCTCTAAACTAGGAAATCCAATTATTGGATTCGTCTGAGGCATTTTATCAGGAATTAACCGCCAAAACTTAAGCTTGCATAAAATTTAAAACCACAGATACAACAAGACTTAATCCACACTCCTTCCAAAAAAACTAATTTTTCCTCAACTCTAATTTAACTAACTATAATGCCTAGCATGGTACAATTCTCGCAACTTTTACGAGAACTAGATTATGACTAATAACGATATTTTACGACGTATCCGCTACACTTTTGATTGTAATGACGATGAAATGATTGAGCTATTTTCCTTTGCCGATTTAAGCGTAACACGCGAGCAAATCAGCAATTGGCTAAAAAAAGATGATGACCCTGACTACAAGTCTTTAGGCGATGAACAGTTAGCAGTCTTTCTTAACGGCTTAATCATTAATAACCGTGGTAAACGTGAAGATGCTCCACCTCCGCCCATAGAAAAAAAATTAACCAATAATATTATTTTCAGAAAACTAAAAATTGCCTTAGATTTTAAAGACGATGATATTTTAGGACTTTTAGATACGGTTGATTTTCGTTTAAGCCGCCATGAATTGAGCGCCTTTTTCCGCAAGCCAACACATAAACATTACCGCGAATGTAAAGACCAAGTTTTGCGCAATTTCTTAAATGCATTGCAAAATCAATACAGAAAGTAAGCGTTTCATGGTTTAATCAACAACTATTATCGAATCAATACATTTCCCTACAACTGGCATTCTTATGACAATAAAAACAACATTCAATAAGTCCTTACTCGCTGCAAGTATTCCTTTGCTTTTAAGCACAGGCTCTGTTTTTGCAAAATCTGGTAGCCATGATATGCACAAGTTATACGAAGAAAATTGTGCTAGTTGCCACGGATCAGATCATGGTGGTTATTTAGCCCCCGCACTGAATTCAGAAACCTTAAAAGGTCGTAGCCCAACGGCGTTACGCAGTTTAATTATGACCGGTAGTTTTGAGACTTTAATGCCTCCATTCTTTGCTCGCCTTTCAGATTCTGAAATACGCTCTATGGTTAAACATTTACAAAGTACGCCTAAATTAGCCAACCCTGCATGGAATATTAAAGAAATGAAAAAATCTTTAAAAATCTATGTCAAAGATGAGTCAAAATTAGCTACGGCACCAACTTATAAAATTGATAGCATGGATGATGTTATTGGTGTTGCTGCCCGCGGCAAATACGGGCGTGGTCAAGGTTCTGAAGCGGTTTTCATTAACAGTAAAACACATAAAATCATTGGCAAAGTACCGACTAATACAGCCGCGCATATCATTGAATTTAACCCAGCTAACCCTCGCTGGGCTTATGTAAAAACAGATGCCGCAGAAGTGTATAAAGTTGACCTATACACCATGCAAGCAGTACGTAGCATTAAAACTGGCCTGAATGGTCCAGCTATCGGTATTTCACGGGATGGTAAATACTTAATGGTTGGTTCTTTTGTACCGCACAATGCTGTTATTTTAGACGCTGAAACATTAGAACCTTTAAAGCAGTTTGAATTAGAAGGTATTGACCCTGACGGTAAAATGGTTAGCTCTGATTCAGGCATGATTATTGGTACACCTTATGCTGATATTTTTGCTATTGCCCTAGAAAATGCAGGCCAAGTTTGGGTCGTGGATTTAAAAGAGGGATTCCCTGTGACTAAAATCAAAAATGTAGGTCGCCATTTACATGATGCTTTCTTAAGCCATAAGGGTAAAAAATTAATGGTGGCTTCGTATGACGATAGTATTGTTACTGCTATTGATTTAGAAACACGTAAAATCATCAAAAAGCTGCCTGCTGGTTGTGTTCCTCATGTTGGCGGTGGTTCAGTGGTAAAAGTTGATGGTCGTACTTTAGGTTTTGGTACTAATTTTGGTACTTGTGATGATAATACGGTTGTTAGTGTTTGGGATTTAGATACGATGGAAGTCGTTAAACAAGTACCTGTTTCTGGTGGTACAGAATCACCAGCAGCTCACGCTAATGCCCCTTATGTTGCGGTTGATATTATTACTAAAGATAGACGTGCCCGCACAATTCAGCTAATCGACAAAAAATCTTTAGAGGTGGTTAAAACCTTAGATGTTGGCGGCCATGCTTATTTTCCTGAATACAGTGCTGATGGTAAGTATTTGTACGTAAGTGCAGGATACGCCGGTGATGAAGTGGTTGTTTATGATGCTAAAACACTCAAGAAAACCGCTAATATTCCAATGGAAAGCCCAGCAGGTATCTTCTCTCGTGGCCGTGTTAAATACATGACACGTGGTTTATCGCCTGATGAAATGGAGTAAGCAAATGAAATTATTCGCTTACACAGTATCACTACTCTTAATCAGCTTTAGTAGCAATAGCTTTTCTGCCAGCGCTTTTGCTGGCAGGGCGAAAGCAGCGCAAGTTTGCTCGCAATGCCACGGTATTAAAAACCCCAGCGCTGAAGCCCCTTTTCCACCTTTAGCAGGAAGAGATGAGCTTTATTTGGAAAAAGCATTAAGGCAATACCGCAATAAAACCCGAAAGTCCGATATTATGAATAATATTGCGGCAGGATTATCTAACCGCGATATTAATAATATTGCTGAATATTACACTCGCTTAAAACCTTAATGCGCTTTAGCTTACTTTGTTTAACTTTGCTCTGTTCTTTTGCAGTCGTAGCAGAAGAACCTAGTCAAGACCGACAAGCTGAGCTAAAAAACCTGCTTAAGCATGATTGTGGCTCTTGCCACGGTCTGACTTTAAAGGGGGGCTTAGGCCCTTCTTTATTAGCGACTGACTTACACAACAAATCAGCTGAATTTTTAATTGCTACCATACAAAATGGCAGAAAAGACACTGCTATGCCACCTTGGAAAACTTTTTTAAGCATTGATGAAACACGCTGGTTGGTACAGCATTTAAAAAACAGCCCTTAAGCTCCCCCCCGATATTTAATGAAAAACTTTCTACCTTTTATCACGCTATGCGCTAGCAGCCTTAGTTTTAATATTGCTGCCGAAGAAATCGGCTGTATTACCACCGCATGGAAACTGATCGGCGCGAATCATAAAGTCTGTATTCAAGCTTTTGATGACCCCAAAATCCCCGGTGTTAGCTGTCATGTTAGCCAAGCAAGGACTGGTGGTGTCTCTGGCTCTCTAGGCCTTGCAGAAGACCCGTCTAAATTTTCTATCGCTTGTCGGCAGGTGGGAAGCATATCCTTACCTAATAATTTACCTGAGCAAGAACTCGCTTTCAGCAGTGATACCTCTTTATTTTTTAAAGAAACGCGTATTACTCGCCTCGTTGATAAAAAACGCAATACACTGGTTTATATCGCTATCAGTCGCAAAATAGTCGATGGCGCACCTGCTAATAGCATTTCTAGCGTTCCTATTATGCCGTGGGTAAAATAATGCGTTTTACCACCCTCCTTGCTTGCCTTCTCGTTAGCCAAGTCATCCTTGCCGAGTTACGTGGCACAGGTGATTTAGGGCTTATTATTGAAAGAGAGCCGGCCGCTGTGCAAATCATCAATACCAGCACACAAAAAACTCTCAGCCACATCGCAGATCTGGGTGATTTATCTCACGCCTCTGTTGTTTATTCGCGTGATGCGCGCTATGCCTTTATTTTTGGCCGCGACGGTGGTTTAAGTAAAATTGACTTATTAAAAGATAAAATTGACCAACGCATTATCCAAGCAGGCAATAGTATTGGCGGTGCCATATCACAAGATGGCAAACTCATTGCTGTTTCTAACTACACTCCCGGCGGCGTTAAGATTTTTTCTAGCGAAACACTAGATCTGATTGCTGATATTCCCGCTATTTATGCTAATAATAAACGCTCGAAAGTCGTTGGTTTAGTGGATGCTCCCGGACAGAAATTTATTTTTAGCTTATTTGATGCCAATGAAATTTGGGTTGTTGATTTAAACGCTGTGACAAAGCCTAAAATACAGAAATTTACCAATATAGGAAAGCAACCTTACGATGCGCTACTTTCGCCTGATGGTCGTTATTATATTGCCGGATTATTTGCGGATAATGGCTTAGCCTTATTAGATTTATGGTCGCCTGAAAAAGGCGTTAAACGAATCTTACCTAACTATGGCAAGCAAGATGAAAAATTACCTGTTTATAAAATGCCCCATCTTGAAGGATGGGCGGCTGCAGGTAATTTAATGTTTATTCCTGCTATCGGGCAGCACGAAGTTTTAGTGATTGAACAAAGTACCTGGCAATTAATCAAGCGCATTCCTGTTTTAGGACAACCTGTGTTTGTTATGGCGCGCCCTGATGGCAGACAAGTTTGGGTAAACTTTGCCTTCCCTGATAATAGTCACCTACAAATTATTGATGTTAAAGATTTAAGCATTGAAAAGCACTTACAACCTGGGAAAGCCGTGTTACACATGGAATTTACCCCGCGTGGTGAGCATGTTTGGGTTTCAGCGCGTGATGATAATCACGTACTGGTTTACGACACACAAAATTTTAAAGAACTTGCTCGTTTACCGGCCAAAAAACCTAGTGGTATCTTCTTTAGTAATAGAGCACACAAAATGGGCTTGTAAGATGCTGACACCTACCCATAAAAAACTGCTTAATGACTATCAACAGAATTTCCCCTTATCTCCCCAGCCCTTTTTGGAGATAGCTGAGCAACTCGATGTCACTGAAGAATTTGTTATCAGTGCTTTTTCACTGTTACAAGAACAGTCCTTTATCAATCGTATAGGACCTATTATTCAGCCCAATCATATTGGTGTTAGCAGTTTAGTGGCAATGATGATTCCTGCCGAACAGTTAGAGTCTTGCGCAAAAATTATCAGTCAGTTTTCAGAAGTGAATCATAACTATGAACGCGACCATGAGTTTAATTTATGGTTTGTTATTATTGCTAGCGACCAAAACAATTTGGCCAGACTATTAAGCAATATAGAAAAACAAACAGGCTTTACAACCTTTAAATTCCCGCTTTTAGAAGACTATTTTATTAATCTAGGCTTTCAGCTTGATTTGAATGATGCTTCGTTTAAATGACTTGTCCTGTCGATTTAGAGCTTATTATTGCTGTGCAAAATGGTTTACCACTGGTATCCAGACCGTATGCACAGATTGCACAACAACTTCAGCTCAGCGAAACACATGTTATCCAACGCTTACAAGAACTCAAGCAACAAGGTCTCATCAAACGATTAGGGGTTGTCGTTAATCACAGGCAGCTTGGCTACCAAGCAAATGCAATGGTGGTTTTTAATATACCTGATACCGAAGTGACTCAAATTGGCAGAAAAATCAGCCAGTTTGATTTTATCAACCTCTGTTATCGTCGCCCTCGCCATGAAAATGTTTGGCCCTTTAACCTTTTTTGCATGATTCATGGCAAAACACGGGAAACTGTTTTACAGCAGTTAGAGCAGCTTATTGATGAATGCAAACTAGAAGCTTACGCGCATAATATTTTATTCAGCCAACGCTGCTTTAAGCAGCGTGGTGCTGTTTATAAATAACCTGAATTCAAGTCATAAGTACCAACACGGTGCATTTCATTCAGCCCCTCCTACTTTTAAAAACAATGTAAATAGATGATTGACACAAACCATCAATATCGAATTGCTTATAAAATTCTGCTCGATTGCTACGATGAATATGAGCAAGGCCAAGGTTGGACGATTTATTTACTGGATACCATGAAATTTCCCTTCCAAGCTGAATATACCGGGAACTCAAAGTTATCCATTAAAGAAAACCAGCTTATGACGGTACTTGAGCTTGTTAACTCAGTCTACGCTAGTGAGGAAGAGCTAGAATATTTTATCGCCATGGTTGAGGTCGAAATAGGCGACGTGCTTTACGAAGTTCCCTTGGCAGATCTGAAAATGATTGATGCTGATAAAAACACAGCCCAAGCCATTGCAGACTGGCATTATCATATTACAAATTAAAACTCATAAACCCTATAATTCTTATCACTTTAAAATAACTCATTATGGCTATAATACAAACAACTATGGGCTGCGGCTGCTTTTGGTGCTTTGAAGCAAGCTTTCAAAAACTTAATGGAGTTCTTGATATTTTACCCGGCTATTCAGGCGGTGATTTACTCAACCCAAGTTACGAACAGGTTTGTACGGGTAGTACTGGGCATGCTGAGGTTTTAAGAATAAAATTTGATGATGCTATCGTGAGTTTTGCTGATTTATTAGCCGTTTTCTTTAGCATTCACAACCCAACAACTTTGAATCGCCAAGGTGCTGATATAGGTAGTCAATATCGCTCGGTTATATTTTATGAAAACCCACAGCAACAGTCAGAGGCAGAACAATTTATCAGAAAACTAGAAATTTCAAAAAAATGGGCAGATCCTATTGTGACTGAAATCAGCCCTTTTACTGTTTTTTACCCCGCCGAACTACATCACCATAATTACTACAATCAACATCCTGAGCAAGGCTACTGCCAAGTTGTTATTCAACCTAAATTGGATAAATTAAAACAAGATCACCCAATGCTATTAAAGCTCTAGTGATTTAATAGCAAAAAATGCAGGCTAAAGCCTGTGTTCCAATATTCTCTTATCCCCAACAGCTACGCCTAATGCTTAGAGGGCTTACGCAAGGCTAAAAGCAGCCCCCATTATTCCACCAAAAACCCCACCCCAAACAACTAGCCAACCTAAGTGTTCACGAATAATTTTTTGTACCATCTCTTTCACTAATTGAGGTGTTAGTTCATTAAGACGTTTATCAATGACTGTTTCTATCTTAGTGATTATATCCTCACCTATTTGATTAGCATTTAAGCCTTGCTTTAAAGCAGATTTAAATTTATCTGAATCCACCATTTCAGTTAATGTTAATTGCATTTTCTCTGTAAATGGTTCTTTTAATGGCACTAGCGCTTCTTCTCCACCCATCATTTGTAGCATACTGCCAAATGATGATTCCATAATCGAAGACACTAAGCCTTCAAACATTTGGTCGTAGTTGACAGCGGCTAAGAGTGGGTCTAAATTTAATACACCACTTCCTTGCTGCTCTTCTCCTTCAATAAACTGTTCAATATTTTCAGCTGTAAAAAACTGGTGCATCATTAAATCTTTAATCGAACCTTTAAATTCTTCGAATCGATTCGGAATAATGCCTGAACCATAAAGTAAAGGTACTTTTTCAAATAGCATGTGAATAGCTAACCAGTTAGTTAATGCACCTGATAGAGCAAAAAAACCAACCATCTTGATTTGCTCTGCATACATCGGTGAAAAATAGCCAGCAACAATTAGCATTGCAGCTAAAAAGTTAGTCATAAAACTTTTGTTAAATATTCTTTTCATCTTTATTAAAATCACTCTAAATTAAAACCTGTTACACATAAAAAAAGCCCATTCCTATAAAAGGAAATGAGCTTTTTTCTTAAATAATTGAATCTATTTCAATTATTTAACTGATTCTGCAATATCGTTGAATGCATCAATTTTTGCTTTACCAGTTTTAACTAATTCCATACCTGTCTCGCTGATAACAGCACGTAATGCTGGAATATCGTATGCCACTTTACATAAATAACCAACAATTGGAAGGCCGACAATAACTCCTATAAAGCTACCAATACCAAACAATCCTAGTATATCTTTAACTAAGTCTAATGCAGCTAATGGTATCATTACCATCATTGAAAAATAGCAAATGACCATAAAGGTAAAAAAGACAAAAGTAACAAACTGAATAAGTCTAACAAGAGCGACATTAATATTCTTCATTTTAACAATAACTTCCTAAAATATGGGCTAAAAGCAGATGGTTTCATCAACTCTATGAGGTTCACACAGGTAAATGCATGAAGATTAAAAATTTGCGTAATTATACCTTAAAGGCATTTATTGCGGATAATCTTTTCTTAGAAAGAACCGAAAAAACAACATTCCTGCAACAAATCCCCCTAAATGCGCCCATAAAGCAATATTTGATGCACCGCCATAGAACATAAGTGCCGTTGTTGCTTTTTGCATTTGCCAAATCACCCAAACGCCTATAAAGGCAATGGCCGGGACTTCAAAAAAAATGGGCAAGAAAAATAAAGGGACCCACAAAACAATTTTCGCATACGGGTATAAAAAGAAATAAGCCCCTAAAACACCCGCAATAGCACCTGATGCACCAATCACCGGAAAGACCAAGCTAGGTGTATAAAGCCACTGAATACCCGTCGCAATTACTCCGCATAATAAATAAAAAACAATAAAACGTCCGCGCCCCATCCTGTCTTCTACATTATCGGCAAATATCCAGAGAAACCACATATTGATGAGTAAGTGCAGCCAACCGCCATGTAAAAAAAGATTGCTCACAAAAGATAAAAAATAATCTTGTGGATAGCCCATTGCTATCGCCCAGTTCGGGTTTGTATACCTTGCTGGTACCATACCGTAAAGCGAGACAAAATAATGATGCACTTTTTCAGGTACAAGTTCTAAAGTGATAAATAAAGCAATACACACGGCCATTAAAGTCCATGTCACATAAGGTCTATTTTCACAAGGCGCGGTATCTCGGATAGGGATCATTTCAAATCTTCTTTACTGTTTTAAATAGTAACATTAAGTCGCTAAATATTTTTTAATGGTATTTTTCGCTATGCTAGTTTCAACGACAGCTTCATCAAACCAAAAAGAGGCCGGGTACTCAAACCCCAGATGGTGCATATAGTTGTACAGTGCTTTTTTTAAGCCTGCACCCAGCATTTCATGATTGGTATCAACACTATCAATAAAATCAATATCATTTTCTGCAAACTGAGTATTTTCATTCGGCTGTAGGCTAATTCCATACTCATCAGGATTTAAGCCCACCGGGCTATGCACTGTTGCGGCAAACCGGTGCCAGTAAGCTGAATGTATACATTTATTGAGCATCAATTGTCGAACATATTCCAGCGCATCGACGGTTTCTTGTTCCGTTTGGCTAGGAAATCCATACATTAAATACGCATGCACTAAAATTCCGGCTTGAGTAAATGACTGCGTAATTTTTGCCACTTGCGCAACACTCACGCCTTTTTTCATCAGCTTAAGCAAACGATCCGAAGCCACTTCTAAGCCACCACTAATGGCTATACAACCAGAATCTGCTAGCAACTGACATTTTTCGGCAGTAAAAGTTTTTTCAAAACGTATATTCGCCCACCAAGTAATAATAATTTCTTTTTCTATCAGTTTTTCTGCCAATATAAAAAGTGCTTTGGGCGGTGCCGCTTCATCAACAAAATGAAAACCTGTTTGCCCTGTTTCTTCTATTAGAGCTTCAATTCGCGCCAGTGTTATCTCAACACCAGCATCATCATAATTACCAATATAATCTAAACTAATATCACAAAAGCTACATTTAGCCCAATAACAACCATGTGCAATCGTTAATTTATTCCACCGACCATCACTCCAAATCCGGTGCATCGGGTTTAACACTTCACAAACGGATAGATAACTGTCTAATGATAAGCCCTCATAAGTCGGAGCTCCCACTTTTTTCTGCGGGAAATCATGCTGCGCTGCATCTTCATTAAAAACGACTTGCCCCGCCGCTAAGCTATAGGTTCTAAATAATGGAGTTCCTTTGCCCTGTAAATTTTCTAAAACACTTAATAAGGGGCGTTCACCATCATCTACGCAAATATAATCAACAAATTCAAATAAACGCGCATCCTTTAAGGAACGTAGTTCTGTATTAACAAATCCACCACCCAAAATTATTTTGATCTGCGGGGCTACTTTTTTACAATATTGTGCCGCTTGCAATGCCCCCAGCATATTCCCCGGAAAAGGAACACTAATGCCAAGTACATTAGGCTGCTCTTCATTTAAATACTGAGCCATTAATTGCTCAATAATCACTTCCGTATAACTAGGCTGTTCTGCCTGCAATACCGCATACAGATCATCAAACTGCGCATTAGAAGCTGCTAAACGTTCAGCATAACGGGAAACTTCAAAATAAGGATCTACGCCGTCTGTCATTACTGTTGCAATATCATTAATAAACAATGTTGCTAAGTACTTGGCTTTGTCTTGCGTACCTAGCGTGCCAAAAGCCTTATTTAGACTATTTTCTTGGCTGCTTTCTATTTGTGATAGCGCTGCAAATTGCGGACCTTCTGGCAAAAATTGTCGTGATGCAATACGCAATGCTAGACTGGGATCTTTACCCTGTAGAAACTTAATCACGCTATCAACACAACGATAGTAATCATCAAAATTATCTAAAAAATTGTAAATACTATCGGGTAAATCACTGTCTTCAATCGCCTCATAATTTAAGGCGACTTGGTCATAAAGTAGCTCTAAACCAGAACGCGAAACAATATTTAAAAAGACATCAATAGCAAGGTCACGCTGCGTTACCGCATAATCATGCTGTTTTAAAAAGCCTGTTAAATATGCCGTTGCAGGGTACGGCGTATTTAACTGCGTCATCGGCGGCGTTATTAATAAAACCTGCATATTAAGCATAAGCCGTCATATTCCAACTCGCTCCCAGAATGACCACAATTTTATCTAATTGAATATCATCATCGGAGGATGCAGAGTTAACTAAATTACTATAGCGCTCAATTTCAACCGCGTACTTTTCTTGCCAAGCATTTAATTTATCCTCAAGCTTGCTACCTTCTTCACGAAAAACACTTTTTAGTAACACACAACTTACTTGGTGATACTCATCAAGCATTGCACGCCGCGATAAAGCTTCCCAGCTATTTTCTTTGGGTAATAAAAGAATTTGCTGAAGCACCCAGCCCAAGTTCAGGTGGCTTGCTTGGTAAAATAAGCCCGCCGTCATATCTTGCAATGAGTACTTACTTTTCTCATGAACTTTGACCGCATTCAAACAAGAAAATAACACATCAATTTGCGCTATTTTTAAAGCTAAATCAGCACTGACACCTTCATTTAAAAGATCATCCGTTACTTTATCAATCTGTTTTTGTTCATGCTCTGTGACTAAACGGTTTAAGTCACCTGTCAATTCAGCGATAGAATCAACATAATGTTCTGCATCTTCAGGGTTTGGCTCATTACGCACAAACCAATACATAGCACGCTCTACCCACTTACGAATACTGAGTTTAATACCATTTAAAACCGTTTCTGCTACTTCTCCATCAAGTTCACTTTGCATTTGCCATAAAGTATCTATTTCAAAAACACGGCAAACTAAGTTATAGGTGTTGACTAGTTCTGCTGCCGAGCAACTCAGCTCTTTCATAAACCGGTAAGGGAAAACAATACCCAAACGGTTAACCAAGCTATTAATCAATTGATTGGCTGCGATTTCCTTAGCTAAACGATGCGTTTGAATATCATCGGCATAAGCACTTTGCAATTGCTCAGGAAAATAATCTGCCAAAATGCACTGATATAAATTTAAATTAACATGCTCAGCTTCCGCTAATAATTCCGTTTTTAATAACTGCTTGGTATACGCTAATAAAACCGAAATTTCAGGTCTCATCAACCCTTGGCCAGAGGTTTTACGTGCGCGCATTTCTTTTTCATTGGGTAATTTTTCTAAGGCACAATCTAAATGCGCATTCGTTTCCAAATGTGCAATCAGTGCTTTGATATTTTGCCAAACCGAAGTCGCCTCCACTTTAATCATGCTAATCGCATTATTTTGCGCATAATTATTTTTTAACACCAATTCCGCGACTTGATCAGTCATACTCGCTAGCAATTTATCTCGCTGCTTGGTCGTCATATCTCCTTTAGCTAATAGACTATTCAGCAAAATTTTGATATTAACTTCATGATCTGAACAATCCACACCAGCAGAGTTATCAATAGAATCCGTATTAATATAGCCACCCTGTTGTGCATACTCAATACGCCCACTTTGGGTGAAACCTAAATTTCCGCCCTCGCCAACGACTTTACAGCGCAGCTCTACTCCATTAATACGCAAACTATCATTCGCTCTATCACCCACATCAACATTCAGTTCATTTTCCGCTTTAACATAGGTTCCAATACCGCCATTCCATAATAAATCAACCGGTGCGCACAAAATCGCTTTAATTAATTCATTAGGGGTTAAATGAGCAGCTTTAATACCGAGTACTTCTTTAACTTCATCGCTTAAGGTAATCTCTTTTTCTTGGCGTGAATAAACTCCCCCTCCCGCTGAAATCAAACTATGATCATAATCTCCCCAGCCCGAACGAGGCAGATTGAATAAGCGCTCTCTTTCTACAAATGAACTTGCCATATTTGGAGTAGGATCAAGAAAAATAGATTCATGATCAAAAGCAGCAACCAATTTAATCTGTTTTGATAGCATCATGCCATTGCCAAATACATCACCCACCATACTGCCGATACCTACGACAGTGAAAGGAGTTTTTTGAATATCGACACCTAAGGCACCAAAATGATGCTGTACTGAAACCCAAGCCCCTTTCGCAGTAATGCCCATTTCTTTATGGTCATAACCCACTGAACCACCTGAGGCAAATGCATCATCTAGCCAAAAATTATATTCTTTAGACAGTGCATTGGCGTAATCAGAAAAACGCGCAGTTCCTTTATCAGCGGCAACCACTAAATAAGGATCATCGTCATCATAACAAGTGACCTGTTCAGGTTTAATCACGACATCAGCTTTATAAGTATCGGTAATCTCTAATAAACCACGAATAAAAATGTGATAGCAAGCCAAGCCTTCGGCAGCCATACCTTCTTTTGAACAGTCTGTTTTTACAACAAATCCACCTTTAGCTCCTGTTGGCACAATAACCGAATTTTTAGTCATTTGCGCTTTCATCAAGCCTAAAACTTCTGTCCTAAAATCTTCACGCCTATCTGACCAACGTAAACCACCCCGAGCCACTGCCCCGCCTCGCAAATGCACGCCCTCTAATCGCGGTGAATAAACAAATATCTCATAATAAGGAACCGGAAATGGAATTTCTGAAATTTTTTCAGATTTGAACTTAGTAGAGAAATAAGGAACACCTTTTTCATCGACGGTATTGTTAAAAAAGCTAGTTCTTTCTGCCGCTAAAATTAAATTAAGATAACGCCTAAGAATTCGATCTTCATCTAAAGACTTAACTTGTTCAATCAGCCCATTTACTTCTTCAACACATGTATCTATGTCTGAATCAGAAGCGATAGCACCACTAAAGCGCTGATAAAATAATTGAACTAATAAACGGACAACATTGCCATTTTCCACCAAAGTTCTTTCTACATAACTCTGGCTAAAAGCAATACCAATTTGGCGCAAATAAAAATAAAATGCGCGTACAAAATTCACATCACGCCAGCTTAAATCAGCTTGAATAACCAAAGCATTAAAGCCATCATTCTCAATATTTCCCGCCCAACATTGTTCAAATGCTTCTTGGAAATTAGGTTTTAAGGTTTCTAAATTTAACCCCGCGACATTCGTATACTCCAGGCCAAAGTCATGAATCCAGAAGGGTTTATCTTGGCCACGTTTTTTAATCTCATACGGGTTTTCACTACAAACCTTGACCCCCATATTTTCTAGGATAGGTAAACTACGCGACAAAGAGGCTTGCCCACCAAAACAGTACAATTTAAAAAACAACTGCTTTTGTTCAACCGCTGTTAATGGGCTGTACAACACACCTAATGCTGTTAATTTTTGTTTTTCAATTTTATCAAAACGTTTTAAATCTAATAAAGCCGTACGCGGAGAAATGGATTCACGGTATGCAGCAGAAAAGCCATCACTATAAGCTTGCAAATAAGAATTGGCTTCAGCTTCGCCAAAGGCAAAGTGCAATTCTGTTGATAACTCATCATTCCAATTAGATAAAGCCTGAACGATCCGCTGTTCTATTTCTGCAACATCATAATCAACCGAACAGCCTTCTTTACTATGAATAACAAAATGAATTCTCGCTAAAATAGACTCTGTTAAATTAATACTAAATTCAGTATCTTCACCTTTAAAAATATTCACTAATATCTGTTGAATTTTCTTACGAGACTCTGTGTTATAGCGCTCTCTAGGTACAAAAATAAGTAAAGAAACAAAGTGCCCATAAATATCATGGCGTACAAAAACACGCACTCTCTGGCGTTCTTGTAACTGAAGCACGCCTAAAGAATATTCAAATAAATCACTTAACTGCGCCTGAAATAATTCATCTCTGGGCAAGGAACTTAAAACAAATAATAAAGAACGCGCCGTATGGCTACTATTGATAAATTCTGAGCGCTGCATCAATGCTTGAATTTTCTCACGCACTAAAGGAATTGTTTTCAATTCACAAGAATACGCCGAGGATGAATATAAGCCTAAAAAGCGCTTCTCGCCTACCACAACACCTTCTTTGTTATATTGCTTTATACCTATATAATCCATAAATACAGAACGGTGTACGGTTGACTTACTCGTTGCATTAGTCAGCATTAGTACATTATCCGTATTCAATACGGCATAGGCTTCTGCTGAAATTCCTAAAAAATTTCCCTCTGGAATTTTAGCCATCTCATCCCGTAAAATCCCTAGGCCGGTCTTAGCTTTAACACTAAAACCAAACTCAGCTGATTTTTCTGAAATAACGTACTCTCTAAAACCTAAAAAGACAAAATGATCACTTTGTATCCACTCCAAAAATTCAATAGTTTCTTTCTGATTTGGGTTTTTCTGCGCTTTTAAGTGTTTAATTTCTGACTGCATTTCACTAACACATAAACTCCAGTCATCTGTTGCCGCACGAACATCACTCAAAACATCTAATAAGCTATTTTTTAATTGCGCAATAACAGCAGGATCACTTTGCCGATCAATCTCGATATGTAAGATACTTTCTCTTTCTGCCCCTTTAATTTCACTTTTAGATAAGTTTTTTAACTTACCTGCTTCAGAGCGCTCTACCCAATAAATAGGATGCAATACTAATTGATTAGCGAACCCGTAGCGATTAATTTCCATCGTGACTGACTGTAAAATAAAAGCCATATCAGGTATTAAAATTTCTATGACCGTATGAGGACTTTGCCAACCATGTTCTTCAACCGTTGGATTATAAATATGAATTTTCTGCCCACCAGTAGGCAATTCTAAAAATTGATTCCACTGCGCGAGCATCGCGCCATACAAGTCCTCAATTGATCTAACTGACACTTCCTCAAAGGCCGCATAACTAAAATAAATCTTTGCAAAATAGACCAGTTGATCCGCACTTTCCGCTTTTACTTGATTACGAATATAAACTTCTAATGTTTCCAGCATTTGTTGATTATTTTTATAGCCCATCTAAATCACCTTACTTGTCGCTATTTATGCCACTAAATTACCGTATTTAAGCTGATTGTACACTTAATTAGCTACCTTCATACCCAGCTGAAAAATTGCTTCGCACTTTTCACTTTAACCTGCGTAAAATATCAACAAATTTCATTGATTCCTCTAGGTATAAAGACATGGCTAAAGCATGTGCACGACATATATTAGTTAAAACGAAAGAAGAAGCTGAAATGCTAAAAAAGAAACTAGCGAATGGCGCTGATTTTGACCAGCTAGCTAAAAAACATTCAAAATGCAATTCAGCAAAACAAGGCGGTAATCTAGGAGAGTTTTCACCAGGAACTATGTTAAAAGCCTTTGATAATGTTGTTTTTAAAAAACCAGTCCTAACAATTCATGGCCCTGTTAAAACAAAATTTGGCTTTCACTTGATTGAAACAATTTACCGTAGTTAATTGTTCACTTAGGTTTTCAGTGATATTACCGAGCTGTTGCCATTTGCGGCAGAGAATACAACAAAATTACATGACTGTTGCCTCTTATGGCCTTTCAATCCAATTTACCCTTACTGACATCAATACCAATAAGGTTCATAATATTCCCCTTACTGCTCTTGTAAATACAGACGCCTTTCCACAATGGGAAAGACGTTGATACCATTCAGTAGTAGAGAAATAGGAGCTTGGAGTTTATCTGCGTCACAGGTTTTTGACCTCAGGACACCCACAAGTTCTCATGCTCCTCAATATATCATATGGCTAATTAAATATACCAAACTGAGAGATACAAGGACGAACTGGAGCCTCCATAATCGCTCCGAAAGTGAATAGTCTCATGAACCCGGTAGTGTACCTATATTCAAACAGCATCTAGCGCTTGTGCAACATCCGCTTTAATATCTTCAATATTTTCAATACCCACAGAAATTCTCACCATATCTGCACTAACGCCAGCTGTTGCTAACTCATCTTCATTTAATTGACGATGTGTCGTTGATGCTGGATGGCAAGCTAATGATTTTGCATCACCTATATTGACTAAGCGTAAAATCATTTGTAAAGCATCAATAAACTTACCGCCCGCTTCTTGAGCACTTATTTTATCATTTCCTTTGATACCAAAACTGATAATAGCGGATGCTTTGCCTCCTGTAACTTTCTGGCAAACATCGTAATAAGGACTGTCTTTTAGTGCTGCATAATTAACCCATGAAACTTTCTCATGGCCTTGTAGAAATTCTGCTAATTTTTCCGTATTTTCACAATGTCTTTCCATACGCAAGCCTAAAGTCTCAAGCCCTTGTAATATCTGAAAAGCATTCATTGGCGAAATCGCCGCACCCGTATTACGTAGCGGCACAACGCGACACCGACCAATGTAAGCTGCCGCACCTAATGCTTCCGTATAAACCACGCCATGATAAGAAGGGTCAGGCTCATTCAACATAGGAAAACGCTCTTTATTAACAGCCCAATCAAATTTACCAGAATCAATAATAATCCCCCCAATTGAAGTACCATGCCCGCCGATATATTTAGTCAGTGAATGAACAACAATATCTGCGCCAAAATCTATTGGCTTACAAATAAAAGGCGTTGCTACCGTGCTATCAACAATAAGAGGAATTCCGTGTTTATGAGCAATATCTGCTAACTTTTGAATATCCACAATATTACCGGCTGGGTTTCCAATCGTCTCACAAAAAATAGCTTTGGTTTTATCATCAATGGCATTTTCAAAGGCCGCATAATCCTCCGCTGAGATCATTTTAACTTCGATGCCTTGACGTGGAAATGTATGCGCAAATAAATTATAAGTTCCTCCATACACTTGGCTAGTGCTAAGGATATTGTCCCCAACTTGGCAAATACACTGAATCGCATAAGTAATTGCCGCCATACCAGAAGCAACGGCTAAACCAGCAATCCCCCCTTCCATTTCTGCTAAACGCTGCTCCAACACATCCGTTGTTGGATTCATAATACGGGTATAAATATTACCCGGAACTTTAAGGTCAAATAAATCTGCACCGTGCTGCGTATCATCAAAAGTATAAGATGTTGTTTGGTAAATAGGTACCGCTGCCGCCTTAGTTGTGTCTTCAGAAGTGTAACCATGATGCAAAGCAAGTGATTCTAATTTCATAAATTCTCCAGAGCGGTTAAATTAATTATATGAATTCGGGTATGTTAATTTATAAGGTTTTCAGTGTAGCAAAAAGTGTCGTCGCTTTACCATCAAATAGTTTTTAAGCGATATGAAGTAAATATCTCGCGCTCTATTTTCTTTATTAAGCTCCTTGTTTTAGCAAAGGAAGTGATAATTTTGAGGTAGCAACGAATATCATCAATATTAAACGCTCTGCTGTAACAATTTTTAGTCATTTTGATGAGTAGTCTCATTAGAAAACAGGTCAAAAAGTACACGTTATTTCTAGCTAATAATGCTGCATAAAAATCATTTATTTAGCCATTTAACAAGTTTAAAAGGATAGGTAAAAAAATGCCAGCCACACAGAGTAAATACAATATCAATGAGTTACATCCTTGTAGCTCATGATATTTTAAAAGGTATCTTTTTACCTTTGGGTGGAATCACCTGCCATTCTAGAGTGCTCAGCTGCTTCTGCTGAAGCTTTATGAGCCGTTGACCAAGCTTCCCTAGCCATTCCAACGTGTTTTTCTGCCTCTTGCTTAGCGCCTCTAGATAATGCTTTTGCTGCAGCTCGGTGATGTTTAGCTGCCGCTTTATTTCCTTTCGCCGCTGCTTTATGAGAAACAATGGCCATTTCATGGTGCATCGCTGCGTTATCATGATGTTTTCCCATCATCTCATGCTGCGCTGCATCCATGTTGTCTTCTGCTAATGCTGGTTGTCCTGCAAATAAAGCAGCAGTTGAAGAAATTAGCAGTACTTTTAATAATATATGATTTTTCATTATTAGCTCCTTATTCTGGTTACCAGAATAGGACAAAACAGCTTATAAGATCCTCGTTTCTAGGTTTTACATCGTAATGTATAACATGCAAACAAAATGCCTATAATAATTGTCCCTTACTAAAATGGTAGCCTTGGTTATTATTGTAAAAGCAAGAACTCATTAAAACCCTAAAATCTAACTACTTTTTGATTTGACTTTACCGCATTAAAAATAAATTCTGCATAGTTTAACGATACACCTGCTTTCTTAATACTCTGTAAACCCAATAATCAGTCATATTTTCAAGCTTTATTGCTTCCTCGCTTAAGTACTCCATGAGTGTAATGGTCAAGTTTTTTTGGAAGGATTTTTAGCTGCTTATGCTAAGCAAGCTCATAGTTTTGATTTTTATAATATGCGCTATGTCGTGGCTGGTGCTGAAAAGTTACATGATAGTACCCGAGACTTATGGACTAAAAAGTTTGGTATTCGCGTTTTAGAAGGGTACGGTACAACGGAAGCCGCTCCTGTTGTTTCTGTTAACACCCCAACCGATTTTAAACCTCATACCGTCGGGCGGTTGATGCCTAACTTACAATACAAACTACAAGATATCTCTGGTATTGAAAACGCGGGGCAATTACATTTACGTGGCCCAAATATAATGCTCGGTTATTTGCTCGCAGAGCAGCCAGGAGAGCTAGTGCCACCAAGCTCTATTTTTGGTGAAGGCTGGTACGATACGGGGGATATTGTGCATATTGATGATGAACAGTTCATCACAATTCGTGACCGTAGCAAACGCTTTGCTAAAGTCTCTGGTGAAATGGTTTCTCTTGCAGCTATTGAAGATATCGCTGCAACTGCATGGCCAAACAGCTTACATGCTGCTACATATTTATTTGATGGAAATAAAGGTGAGCAAGTTATTTTATTAACGACTGAACAGAATGCCAACAAAGCTCAACTGAAAAAATCAGCTGTAGGCGTTAGTTCAATCTATTTACCTAAAAAAGTATTTATTGTTGATTCTATTCCACTACTCCCAACAGGGAAAATAAATTACCCGGAAGTAGCAATATTAGCTAAAAATAAATCTCACAATAACCAATAAAACAAGATAACTCAGTGTTATAGCTGCTGCCTGATAAAAATAATGTTTTTGGAATAGTTGCTGGGTATTATATATTTGGCATCACTTACTATACGACCCCATTAAATAATCAAATAATGGGTAACTAACACACCAGTTAGTATTAGAATTTCCTATATGGTGCCGGTAATGCCAGGGCAAATATTTCTTTGCCCAGTTAATATCCTTATGGGCTTTTCTGTGTAACAAATAATAGCTAATAACAGCAAAGCTCATGCCCCAGGCATAACCATTTGCCCAAAGAAAAAATGGGGCATTTACAAGCAGGATACTGATTAAAACGAATAGCTCTTTTGCCTGACTATTCCAAAATTTTGGCCATTTTTGGTAGCCCGGGTCTACCATATCGAGTTTTTTAGAAATCAAATGATGCTCATATAAATGGTATGCCCAAATACTTTTTCGGCGTTTGCCTAGGCCATGTAATAAATACCGGTGCATTGCCCACTCACCTGCGTTTGCTAGCAATAAAGCAAAACAAAATTGTAATACCCAAATCATCATGTGCAAATGCCTTTATATTATATATAGGCTTAGTATGCTACTTTCCAAAGAAGCTTAAGCCTATCTATACAAGTTAACTTAGCTAGTAGCTTAAAGAATTCGCTTCATTCATTTCTATGAATTTTCACTGCCCTGCCGATATACCTATACTATAGGAATAGTATTATTGATATACAGCAGAATCCCCCCAGCAAATAACCCTGCAATCACATCATCAAACATAATGCCAAAACCACCTGATATTTTTTTATCTATCCATTTAATCGGCCAAGGTTTAACAATATCAAACACTCTAAATAACACAAATCCTATCACAATATTTTGCCAAGAAAATGCAACAAACCACATGGTAATCAAATAGCCTGCAATCTCATCCCAAACGATACCACCAAAATCATGTTCGCCTAATTTATCAGCTGCTATGCCACAGATCCAAATGCCAACAATTGAGCAAATAATAGTTATTATTGAATAAATAATAAAACTTGATTGCGCTAATGCGATGTAAATAGGCACAGCCATTAAAGTCCCACAAGTACCGGGTGCTTTTTTAGCTAAACCTGAACCAAAGCCAAAAGCTAAACAGAGTATAGGGTCTAACAAAATTTCTCTAGCCGTTAATTGATTGTTACCTATTTTTCTCATTTTTATACTTCCTTAAAGTGATCAAAGCCTTGTTTCTTAAAATGACTTGTTTTTCCATATTTATTTAAACGTAAACCTAGTTCTTCCTCTATAACACCGATGCAAGTGCAGCCAATATCAAGCTCATTAGCTTTTTCAGGTGAGACGGTAAAACATAGTTCATAGTCTTCCCCTGCGACTAAAGGAAGTTTCCAGTCCTCAGTGCTTTGAACATATTGCTCAACTTCTTCTGACAAAGGCAGCTGCTCATAATTCAATACAGCTCCTACAGCACTCATGTCTAGTATATGTCCCAGGTCTGCCGCTAATCCATCTGATATATCAACACAGGCATTAGCAATATTTTGTAACTGTTGCCCTTCTTTAACTTTAGGCAGTGGTTTGTTGAATTTATTTAGGATAGATTCTGGCTTTTCAATTTGAAATCCTTGCTTTACCTTTAGACCTAAACCAGCATCACCTAAGGTACCTGTGACATAAATCAAATCACCTACTTTTGCATTAGAACGTTGCAATGCTTGCCCTGATTTAACTAAACCCATTGCCTGAATAGTTAGTGTTAAAGGCCCTGCAGTGGTATCTCCACCAATTAAATCAATATTATGCTGATCAGCTAAAGCAAATAGTCCAGTCGAGAACGCCTTTAACCACTGCTCATTAATGCTAGGTAACGTTAATGCTAAAGTTACAGTAGTAGGAGTTGCTCCCATACTGGCTAAATCACTTAAATTAACAGCTAACAATTTATGCCCTAAATCTTCAGGGCTAACATCCGGAAAAAAATGTACATTTTCTACCATTGTGTCTGTTGTAATAGCGAGTTCATAACCCATTGGTACAGAAAGCAAAGCGCAATCATCACCAACAGATAATCTAGTGTGTTTATTTTTAGCGGGTCGGGTAAAAAATTGTTTAATTAAACTAAATTCAGAGACTGCCATGATTAAACAGCTGCAACATAAACCAGCTTATAAACAGCGATTGCAATCACAAGCAAAACGACGACTGACCAGCCAATAATATCCATATAATGGCGTAGCTTTGCTTCAAATTTGTCTCCACCCCAATACAACAAACCTGCAACAAGGAAAAAACGCCCCCCTCTACCAATGAATGATGCCAGCACAAACGGCAAAAACATCATAGATAATGCCCCAGCAGCAATGGTAAACACTTTATAAGGAATAGGTGAAAAACCAGCGATAAAAATAGCCCAAAAACCCCAGTTAACAAACCACTGTTCTGCTAGCTGATATTTCTCCCAGTAATGTGAACCTTCCAGCCACGGCTGAATCATATCGAAGGCAAAAAAACCAATAGCATAGCCCAGCATGCCACCTAATACTGAAGCAATGGTCGTCAACAAGGCTAATCGCCATGCTTTTTTCTGTTCTGCTAATACCATAGGGGCTAACATGACATCAGGCGGAATAGGAAAAAAAGAAGATTCGGCAAAACTTAAAATGGCGAGATATTTTTCAGCATGTCTATGCTTAGACCAAGTAATGACTTTATCGTAAAGGTTTTTAAACATAAATTTTTTATAAGTGAGAATGAGAGTCGAGGTATCTCTGGTTAAGTTAATGTGAGCTGCTTCAATTAACGCCGGTTAAAAAAGGTACAAAGCTGACAGCTTCTAATTCTTCTATATCATAACCAGAGCTTGTACGTGTTACCCGCTTTAAAATTTGTTCATTTTCCTCATTACGTTTCCCTCCAATAGGAATCAGCATAACGCCGCCCACCGCCATTTGCTTAAGTAATGTCTCCGGTATTTCAGCAGGTGCTGCAGCCACTAAGATACCGTCATATAATGCTTTTTCCGGCCATCCCAAATAACCATCACCATACAAATAACTAATATTCTTAATCTGTAAATTAGTTAATAATGCTTTAGCTTGCTGATATAAAGGTTCAATTCTTTCTATCGAGTAAACGTGCTCAGCTAACTGAGCTAAAACAGCTGTTTGGTAGCCACAGCCTGTGCCAATTTCTAACACTTTTTTTAAAGGCCGTTCAAGCATTAAAAGTTCAGTCATTTTGGCAACAATATAAGGTTGCGATATGGTTTGCCCATAACCAATAGGAAGCGCAGTATCTTCATAAGAGCGACTGGCTAGTGCATCATCAACAAACAAGTGACGTGGAACACTACGCATAGCCTCTAAAATATCAGCATTTTTTATACCTTGTTCTTCTAAGCGACGAATCATGCGTTCACGCGTTCGCCTTGATGTCATACCAATGCCTTCCGTGTGTAAAACTGTCATTCAGGCAACCACTCTTTAAGCATATCCATTGCATCATAGCGAGTTAAGTCTAACTGTAGGGGAGTAATAGAAACAAACCCTTCACTAATGGCATAAAAATCTGTCCCCTTACCTGCATCTTGCTCCTTTCCTGGAGGGCCCACCCAATAAATAGTACGACCACGTGGGTCTGCACTTTTTATGACAGGCTCTGCTTTATGCCTTTGCCCTAAACGTGTCGATTGAAAGCCTTTAATCTCTTCCCATGGTAAGTCAGGAACATTTATATTTAATAAAATATCCTTAGCTAAAGGTTTATCTAGTATTCCTTGCAAAATCACCTGTGCAACTTTCACTCCTGTTGAAATATACTGCGGGTTACTGCTGGCCATTGATATTGCTATTGCTGGTAAACCTAAAAACCGCCCTTCCGTTGCCGCTGCAACAGTCCCAGAGTATAAAACATCATCACCTAAATTAGCACCGTGATTAATGCCCGCAATGACCATATCCGGTTCTTTATCTAACAAGCCAGTAATCGCCAAATGCACACAATCTGTTGGTGTTCCATCAACCTTTACAAAGCCATCTGCTAAGGTGTCAGCACGCAGTGGCATTTCTAAGGTAAGCGAATTACTTGCTGCACTACGATTTTTATCCGGCGCAACAACTGAAATTTCCGCCATTTCTCCTAAACCTTTTGCCAGCGCAACTAAACCCTCTGCGGAGTAGCCATCATCATTACTTAATAGAATATGCATTATTGTTATTATAATTCTAAAAATCAGATATATTAGCATCAATCTTTAATAAAACAGAAAATGCGGAACACAAATTGACCAAAAAAAGTGAGATTAATTTATTTATGCAGAGCATAGGTGATGTCACCCCTATCAAATCAGATAAATATAACTCTATTCCCCCTAAACCTAAACCCTACCCAAAGCAACAAGAAGAGATAATTCCCAATAAATTAACACTCGCCCCATCCGAGCAAGTACATACATTACAAGCAGAAGACCAACTCAGTTACACCACTGAGGGATTACAAAAAAATGTACTTAAAAAGATGCGGAAAGGCTACTATGGTTTAGATGCGGAATTGGATTTACACGGATTAACCAGCCAACAAGCAAAACACGAGTTGATAAAGTTTTTGCATTTTTGCGAACAAGATGGCTGTCGCTGCGTGCGCATTATTCATGGCAAAGGCTACCGCTCTGAAAACAACTTACCTGTTCTTAAAAATGATATTAATTTGTGGTTAAGGCAACATAATGAAGTACAAGCTTTTTGCTCTACCGCACAAAAACATGGTGGCACAGGTGCAGTTTTTGTACTGTTACGTTTATCCAGCAAATACACCGATCAAAACAGCACCGAGTATTAAGCGGTATACGACAAAAGGCAACATACCGATTTTATTTAATAGCTTTAAAAACCAAGCAATACTTAAATAAGCAACCACCGCAGAAACTAAAATACCGATCAGCATGAGGTTCCACATCACCACAATATCAGACTGATACAACTCTAAAGTCTTTAAGCCCCCCGCCAAAGCAATCACCGGAATGGATAGCAAAAAAGAGAACATAGCAGCCTGCTCACGCTTTAAACCTAACAGCAAGCCTGCAGTAATGGTGATTCCTGAACGTGAAGTACCGGGAATTAAGGCAACCGCTTGAAATAACCCAACTAAGATAGCATCCATAAAAGTCACTTTTTTGCGCTGTTCTTGTGCTCGTTTTTCTGCCCACCATAATAGCAATGCAAACACGAGTGTTGCAGCCGCGATAATTAAAGGGTTGCGTAAGGCTTCTTGCATTCCATCCGTTAAGCTCATACCAACTAAGCCAACCGGAATTGTGCCAAAACCAACATACCAAGCAAGCTTTGCATCTTCATTAAAACCTTTACCAACTAATGAGCCCGCCCATGCTTTAATAACTTTAACCAATACTTTACGATAAAAAACAACAACAGCTGTTAAGGTTCCAACATGCACAGCCACATCAAATGCTAAACCCTGATCCTCCCAGCCTGCAAGAACAGGTAATAAAATCAAATGCGCTGAACTTGAAATAGGTAAAAACTCAGTTAAGCCCTGTAAAATTGCCAAAGCAATTGCTTGAAAAATATCCATAAATCCAAATACCGCCCTAATAAATTTTTATGTTACTTAATTTAGTTAGAAAAAATGATGCTAATATACGCTTTTTAAATCTTAACCTCTAAAACAACCTTATGAATTCAAAATCTCTTTCATTAATTCCAATCATATTAGTTAGTCTACTTAGCGTTGGCTGTTCTTCTCCACAAATAAAAGAATCCCCTGAAGTCATTGTTAAGGTCAATGATTACCCTACTCGAGATCGTGTTGAATTTGTCTTTAACTGTATTGCAAAACACGGTGGAAAAAATGATTATGTCTCTCAATATGCCTGCGGTTGTAAAATCGACAAAATAGCAGAAAAACTTAGCTTTGCAGAATTTGAAGCCGCAACAACTTTTAGCCTGTTACGCAGTACACCAGGTGAAAATGGCGCTGCTTTTCGTGATCCTCAGCACGCTAAAACACTACGTAAACGCCTAAAAGAAGCTGATGCTTACGCAGAAAATTTGTGCTTTGTTAACTAAGAACCTTTTAAGCAGTAGAATTAAATCTTCTACTGCTTAAGTAACAACTTAACGGGTGCAAAAGAGCGCCGGTGAAATTCAGTAACACCTAAAGCCTGTATTTTTTCTTTGTGTCGTTTAGTTGGGTAGCCTTTATGCTTAGCAAACTCATACCCTGGATACAGAGCATCTAAA
Organism: Methyloprofundus sp.; assembly: GCA_028599115.1. Classification (GTDB taxonomy): domain Bacteria; phylum Pseudomonadota; class Gammaproteobacteria; order Methylococcales; family Methylomonadaceae; genus Methyloprofundus. The sequence goes on along the minus strand of JAQRMR010000057.1, from coordinate 29,165 downwards.
GTTAGCATTTCTTTATCACGATATACTTTTGCCAAAATGGATGCGGCAGAAATTTCGGCAACTAGTAAATCACCTTGGATAATCGTTTCGCCTAAGCACTCTACCGGTGGGTATTGGTTGCCATCAACCTTTAGCCACGTTGCTTGCACACTTAAAGACTCAACAGCTCGCTGCATAGCTAATAGAGAAGCTTGTAAGATATTAATTGAATCTATCTCACTGGGTTCGGCTCGTGCAATCGCCCAAGCTTTTGCTTTACTTTTTATTTCTTTAGCTAATGCATCTCTTTTCTTTTCACTTAATTTTTTTGAGTCTGTTAAGCCTGCGATAGGTAACTCAGCATCTAAAATAACAGCCGCAGCAACGACAGGCCCCACTAAACAGCCTCTACCTACTTCATCAACACCTGCGATGATTTGGGTTTCAATGGCTAAATTTAATGTACTTATCTTAAAATTCCTCTCGTCACATTACGCAAAAAATTAACCATTTTTGAGATCTCATCGCAATCACCGGCAAAATCTTCCATTTCTTCAATCGCATCTTCTAAACGTAAATTATTCTTATAAAGAATTTTATAAGCTTTGCGTACTAACCGTGTAGCTTCTTGCGTACTTCCCGCACGCTCCATGCCCACTGAATTAATGCCATGCGGTCCTGTTGGCCGGCCACCCACCATGACATAAGGTGGTACATCTTGAGTAATAGCACTACCCATTGCAGCAAAGCTGAAAGTTCCAATTTGAGTAAATTGATGAACAAGAGTAAAACCGCCTAAAATAGCATTATCACAAAGGTGTACATGCCCAGCTAAAGAGGCACCATTTGCCATAATAACGCTGTCACCTATGACACAATCGTGAGCAACATGCGTATAAGCCATAAACAAATTATCACAACCTATTTTAGTGATGCCTTTGTCCTGCAAAGTTCCTCGGTGCATTGAAGAAAATTCACGAATAACATTTCTATCACCAATGACTAAACAAGTTTCTTCATCCGCATATTTTTTATCTTGCGGATCTTCACCTATCGAACAAAATTGATAGATATGATTATCTTTACCTATTTTGACTGGGCCTTTTATAACAACATGTGGACCAATAATTGTTCCCGGCTCTATGGTGACATCAGCACCAATGACCGAAAAAGGTCCAATTTCAACATTGTCTGCTATTTCAGCATTAACATCAATAATTGCCTGTGGGCTAATCAAGCTTATCGCCTACCGCAGCACATCGAATATTAGCACTTGCAACAAACTGACCATCAACCGTTGCAGTACAATTAAATGACCAAATATTACGCTTACTTCTTTCAAAAACAGCTTCAAGCATCATTTGATCACCAGGAACCACGGGGCGTTTAAATTTTGCTTTATCAATACCTGTTAAAAAGTAAGTCATTCCATGCCCTAATTCATCTGGTGATGTTTCAGAGGCTAACAAACCTGTTGCCTGAGCTAAGGCTTCTAAAATAAGAACACCAGGAAAAATAGCCATGTGTGGAAAATGCCCCTGGAAAATCGGTTCATTATAAGTCACATTTTTGACTGCTAACAGTCTAACGCCAGGTTCACATTCAACTACTTTATCTAATAATAAAAATGGGTAACGATGTGGCAAGAAGTCCTGAATTGCTTGTATATCAAGTAATGTTTCCAATGTAACAACCTTTTATTTTAAATTTATTAATCTTTTAATTTGGCTATGTCACCCGTTAAGTATGGATTTAATTAACTCTTAAGCCCTCTCTCTTGCTGGAGAAGGTTTGGGTGAGGAGAATAAAGAACAGCTCTCTATTCATTATTCTTTTATCTTTAAAAGAATAATTTGAAGAAGAGATTTATTTAACTACCCCTCACCCAACCCTCTCCCCGCTTGGGGCGAGGGCGTTTAAGAGTGATCTTAACTTTTCAACACTTAACGGTGACATAGACTTTAATTTTGTAACTACTTAGCTAATTATGAGCAGTCATCCTTATATTCTAAAGTGATCACCGTACGTTCCTCGCAATGCCCCTGTGGTTCTGCACATGGATTCTTACTAGAAGCATGCAGGAAAAACACACTACTTGGAGTTACTATTTGTTGCAACACTGAGTAGTTACTAATTTTTTAGCCAAAAGCTAACTTAAGGAATAAGCGCTAGTTTTTCTTGCACTTTACTCGTTACGTCAACATTTTCACTTGCATGAATGACACCTTCAGTAAGTAATAAATCATACTTGCCTTCGGTCGCCAGTGCTTTAACTGCTTCTCTTATTCTATTCTGCATTTTGCCAAGCTCTTCATTTCGGCGTATGCCTAAATCTTCTTTAAATTCTTGTTGCGCACGTTGAGCTTCACGACGCTTTGAAATAATATCATGTTCCAAATTACGTTTTTCTTTCTCAGACATCGTTAAGCCATCTCTAGATAACTTTTCTTCCAGCTTTCTAATCGACTTCCCTAGAGCAACTAACTGCTTTTCTTTAGGAGCAAATTCTTTTTCCATACGTTTTTTAGCTGCTGCAGCCTGAGGAGAATTAGCCATTAATAAAGGGATATTAACGACACCAATTTTCACTTCTGCTAATGCGGCTTGACTCAACATAAGCATTCCAAGTACAAACATAATTTTTTTAAGCATTAATCATTCCTCGCCTTTTATTTTATCTATCATAAACACTGCTTTAATTGACGCATTATACTGCAATCAAACCTAAAACATGAATGCATTTTATTGGTTAATATTTTCAAACTCTAAAACTGCGAACCGAAACTAAATTGAAACTCTTGCGTTTCATCATCAACATCTGCATTAATAGGGTAACCATAACTAATTTGTAAAGCACCAAAAGGCGACATCCACTGCGCAGCTAAGCCCGCAGAGTATTTAAATTCAGAAACACTAAATTTTGGTTCAACCCGATTACCTTCTAAATTTCGAGTAGCACCTTGAATCGTTCCTATATCAAAAAAGACACTTAAACGGACTGACTCGACATCACTCATAAAAGGGATAGGAAATAATAGCTCTGTATTACCTAGAATTTTAATATTCCCCCCGTAAGGACGCGGCGTACTGCCTTTCGCACTTTCTGGACAAGCCCGATAACCCGCCCCATTACAATTATCTTTCGGCCCTAAAGTATTATCTCGAAAACCACGGACTGAATTTACACCCCCACCAAAATAGTTTTCAAAGAAGGGTAAACCCACCGTTCCATCATAACCATCTCCATAAGCAGCAGAAGCCATAAATTTCAATGTTAAGTCTTTTGCCAATGGGAAATAATGCTGATCTTTAATACTAATTTTATAATATTTAACATCACTACCCGGTATTGCAACAGAGGCTGAAATACGCTGCTGACTCCCCTCAGTTGAAAACACTGGTTTATCTAAAGTATCCCTGACCCAACCTATCGAGATAGGTAAAGTTAAAAATTCATCGCCATTTTGGACTAACCAATCATCCAACTCAGGTGGTGAAAAATCTCCTTTTTTCACTGTCGTATGCTTAACATCAAATCCCAAACTAAAGCGCTGATTTTCGTTAATTGGAAAACCGAAATTAAAGCCCCCACTTATCACATCGGTTAAATAGTTTGATAAGTTAGCTTTAATTGCATCTGTTTCTCGATACATCGCATGATAGCCTAAGCGCACACCATCTCTTGTGAAGTAAGGGTTAGTAAATCCAACACTATACATTGTAGAAACATCACTTTTATTAAAGCTCAAACTGACTCGCTTACCAGAACCAAACATATTATCTTGCGTTACACTCGCATTATAGATAATCCCCTGTGTCTGAGAATACCCCAGTCCAGCAGATAAATTTCCCGATGATTTTTCCGATACCGAATACACCAAATCCATCTGGTCCCGTGTTCCTGGAACCGTTGGTGTTTCTATGCCTATATTTTCAAAATACCCCAAACGATTTAAACGTGCTTTTGAGCGTTCAATACGTGCCGAAGAAGCCCATGCGTTTTCCATTTGACGCATCTCTCTACGCAAAACTTGATCACGAGTCGTAGTATTGCCTTGTAAATGAATTCGTCTAACATAAACACGGCTTGCAGGATCAACAAAAAAAGTCATATCAACGGTTTTGCTGTCTTTATGGATATCAGGCACCATATTAACATTTGCAAAAGCATAACCTTCTTCCCCTAAACGATCAGAAATTGCCTTGGATGTCCGTGTTGCATTTTTACGCGAAAATGTTTCACCAGGCCCTAACTCCAATAAAGCAATAAGCTCTTCCGGCGGCACAATTAATTGGCCGCTTAACTTCACTTTAGCCAAGGTAAACAGATCACCCTCTTCAACATTAATCGTAATATAAATACTTTTCTTATCAGGCGTAATAGAAACCTGAGTCGATTTAATTAAAAAATTAATATATCCCCGATCTAGATAGTATGAACGCAAGCGTTCTAAATCTGCAGTCAATTTTTGCTTAGAGTATTGGTCATCTTTTGTATAAAAAGAGAACATTGATGTCACACTTAGCTCAAACTCATCCAATAAATCATCTTCAGGAAAAACAGAGCTACCAATAATATTAACTGACTTTATTTTAGCAACCGCCCCTTCCGAGATATTTATATTGATCTTAACTCGGTTTCTTTCTAAGTCGATAATTTTGGTATTAATTTCTAAGCCATATTTACCATGACTAAAATATTGCCGGCGTAATTCTTGCTCAACTTTATCTAAAACTTGCCGATTAAACACACTCCCTTCAGACAAGCCAATTCCTTTTAGCGCTTTTGTTAAATCGTCGGTGCTTAAATCTTCATTACCTTCCATCTCAATTTCAGCAATTGAAGGTCGTTCTTTCACAACGATTAAAAGTGTATTAGCGTCTCGCTGCAGGCTAATATTCTTAAAAAAACCTGTTTTAAACAGCGCCCTAATCGCAGGGCCTACGTTTTTTTGCTGTAAAGTATCGCCCACATTAACAGGTAGGTAATTAAAAACCGTACCAACGGAAATTCGTTGCAAACCAACGACTTTAATATCCTGAACAACAAAGCCCCTTTCCTCGCCATAAGCCGCTTGCGAGAGAAAGAATATTAACGATAAAAAAGGGATAAAAATTTTAAATTTCATATAAGTTAAAAATTAACAACTCAGAGTCTATTACTCGGAGCTTAAGTAAATTTGGCCGTATCAATACGTGTAAATTCATAAAAAGGACTATGCCTGCCTAATAGGAAAGGCTAAGACTTCATTAATGTTTTCTTTTTTAGCTAAAACCATCAGTAAACGATCCAAGCCAATAGCAATACCTGAACAATCAGCTAATCCACTTTTTAAAGCCGCTAATAATCGATGATCCTTTTCAACAGAAGCTGAATTATTGTCCATTCTTTGTAAAATTTCCTGTTCAAACCGCTCTTCCTGCTCAATTGCGTCAGTTAACTCAAAATAACCATTCGCAATTTCCACGCCATCAATAAATATCTCAACACGCTCGACCAACAAATGGTTTTCTACATTCCTCCGCGCTAATGAAGGCAAGCAAGCAGGGTAATGATAAACCATACATACCTGATTTTTAGCCAGTTGTTTTTGCACGCACTGGCTAAACAAGAAATCTAGCCATAAACTATGCTCACTACCACATAGCTTACCGGCATCATGAAAACCTAATCTCTCAGCAACAGCTCGATAATCTTGTTCGGAAAATTTCAAGGGATTTAACCCTGTATACTTCTCAAATACATCAGCATACTTCAGCCTTTTTGCTTTTAATAAAAAAGCTGATTTTTTTAGTAGCGGTATTAATAACTGCTCTACATCATCCATTAAATCAAATAAATCAAACCCTACCCGATACCACTCTAACAAAGTAAATTCAGGGTTGTGATAACGCCCTGACTCTCCTTGCCTAAATGCCTTAGTGATTTGGTAGATTGACCCCACATCTGCTGCTAGCAAACGCTTCATAGAAAACTCGGGGGATGTTTGCAAATAGAGCTGAGTACCCCGCATTCTTGTCGCAAAAAAATCCAGGTAAGGATCAGTTCCTATGGCGTTGCATAAAATAGGCGTTTCCACTTCCAAGACATTTTGTGCATAAAAATAAGCACGAATATCATGCAGCATCGCAGCCCGCTGTTGTAATGCTTCTAAATTACAACTGGGCTGCCAATTATCATTCACTAAGCTTTAGCTCTTGATACATACTCACCCGTACGAGTATCAATTTTTAATAGCTCGCCAATTTGCACAAATAAAGGCACACGTACTACCGCACCTGTTTCCATAGTCGCTGGTTTTCCACCACCGCCCGAGGTATCACCTTTTAAACCAGGATCTGTATCAGTCACTGTCAATTCAACAAAATTTGGCGGTGTTACGCTAATTGGAGCATCATTCCACAAAGTAAGAATACACATATCTTGGTCTTTTAACCAAAGCTTAGTCTCGTTAACTGCAGATTCATCTGCCTGATATTGTTCAAAACTTTCAGGATCCATAAAGTGAAAAAACTCACCATCGTTATATAGATATTGCATATCCAAATCAATAACATCTGCCGCTTCTACAGATTCACCTGATTTAAATGTACGTTCTATTACACGGCCATTTTTTAAATTTCTGATTTTAACGCGATTAAAGGCTTGCCCTTTCCCCGGTTTCACAAACTCATTTTCTATAATGGCGCAAGGGTCTGAGTCCATTATTATCTTCATTCCAGCTTTAAATTCACTTGTACTAAAACTTGCCATTTTTTCCTCTATTGCCATTATTAATTAAAACTTTGCTATTATAGCCTGCCTTAAGGTAGATGTATTCACACAGACACATTTATCGCCATTACAAAGCCCTGCTTGCTCGTTACAACGCTATTTTACCTTATGAATTCAACTTCCTCCTTATGGCAAAAAGAGCTTAGTCAATCCTTTACAAAACCAGCCGACTTACTCAATTTTTTAGAACTTAATTCCAATCTTATTTCTACTGCTGCCGATAAAGACTTCCCTCTCCGAATTCCTCTCAGTTATGCCAACAATATAGAAAAAGGCAACCCAACCGACCCTTTACTATTACAAGTTTTACCCACTGCAAAAGAACTAATCAATCCCAAAAATTATTTAGATGACCCTGTTGGCGACTTAAACGCATTAAAAGATAATTGCTTAATTCACAAATACCATGACCGTGCTTTATTTATTACCACAGGCGGTTGCGCTATCAACTGTCGATTTTGCTTTAGGCGCAACTTTCCCTATAGCGATGCACAATTAACTCGCCAAAATGAAGAGCGTGCTTTTCAATATCTACAAGAAAACCAACACATCAACGAACTTATTTTTAGCGGTGGCGATCCTCTATTACTAACAGATCAACGAATTCAGCACTTATTACAAAATTTAGCTGAAATTCCTCATATAAAACGTGTGCGTTTCCATACTCGACTACCGATTGTATTGCCTTCACGAATTACCACAGAACTAAGCAAACTATTACAAAATACGCCGCTAGCAGTGATTATCGTCACCCATTGCAACCACCCAAATGAATTAAGTGTCGATGTAAACCAGGCTTGTTTAAAATTAAAACAAAGCAATATCACCCTACTTAACCAAAGTGTTTTGTTAAAAAATATTAATAATAATATTGAGACACTCACTCAACTGAGCGAAAAATTATTTTCTTGCGGTATTTTGCCATATTATTTACATACGCTTGATAAAGCTAAAGGTACTGCGCATTTTGATATTCAGTCCAAAGAGGCCATACATCTGCATCAATTATTACAAAAAAGGCTTTCTGGTTATTTAGTACCTAAATTAGTCAAAGAAGAACCTGGGAAGGCATCAAAAACCTTATTGTTTTAATAAAGCGCCATTGCTTCATCACATGCCTTTGCCCAAGCATCAATCCCGCCCGTTAAATTTAAACAAGTAAACCCTTGCTGATCTAAAAAATAAGCTACTTGGGCGCTACGCATACCATGGTGACAGATAACCACTATTTCTTTACCTTTAGGTAACTCTGTTAAGCGGTCTGCAATTTGGTTCATAGGGATTAACTGACTTGTTGCCAACTTTGCAATGTCATATTCAAATGGCTCACGCACATCTAATAAAAAGTACTTTTCTGCATTATCGAGTAATTGCTGTTGTAAATAGATCGCTGATATTTCTTGTACGGCCATAATATTATTTTTTAGTTAAAAACTGTTCTAAACGCTGCATTGCTTCCGCAATGCGCTCAATACTTGTGGTATATGCAAAGCGAATATACCGCTCACTTTCATTGCTACCAAAATCCTTTCCCGGTGTCACAGCAACACCCAACTCTTCCAGCAACAACTCAGCAAAATTTTGACTATCTTCGCTAAATGCACTGCAATCCGCATAAATATAAAAAGCCCCAGCAGGTTTAACCGGGATTTTAAAGCCTAAGCGAATTAACTCTGCATATAAAAAATCGCGCTTTTCTGCAAAACCTTGCCGTCTATTTTCTAGTTCTTGCAATGTTTGTTCTTCAAATGCAGCAAGCGCCGCATATTGTGAATGACTCGCCGTAGAAATAAAAATATTTTGTGCTAATTTTTCCGTTGCCTCAATAAATTCTTCCGGCACAACCAACCAACCTGCACGCCAACCTGTCATCCCAAAGAACTTAGAAAAGCTATTAATAACAAAAACTTGATCACTAAATTCCAAGGCGCTTGCTATACCTTCTTCATAGACTAAGCCATGGTAAATTTCATCAGAAAATAAAAACCCCTTCTTTCTTTCTATCGCAGCAATTAATTTTTGCAGTTCAGCACGCTCAATAATAGTTCCTGTCGGGTTAGATGGTGAAGCTACCACAGCTGCGCAAGTTTCATCTGACCAATTTTGTGCGATTAATTCTGCTGATAACTGATAATTTGTTTCTGCATAAACAGGTACTTTCTTGACCTGCCCTGAAAATAGTCGAATAAAATTTTGATTACAAGGGTAACAAGGGTCAGATAACAATAATTCATCCCCTTCGTTGATACTAACACCCAAAGCTAATAAAAATGCACCTGACGCACCTGGTGTAATAAAAATTCGCTCTGCCGGCACATTCACTTGGTAGCGCTGTTGATAAAAATCCGCTATTTTTTGTCTTAATTCATATAAACCAGCGGCCGGCGTATATTTAACTTGCCCTTGTGCAACGTACTGCAAACCTGCTTGAGTAATTAATTCCGGCGTAGGCAAAGCTGGCTCACCAATCTCCATATGAATAATGTCTCGCCCTTCCGACTCTAACTGCTTCGCTCGGCGTAGTAACTCCATGACATAAAAGGGAGTAATGGTTTGCATTCTTTTTGCTATGTGCATTTTTTAGTTCAATTTAAGTAGTGAAAAATCATTCATATTATTATTTATCTTGCTTTATTGTGCTTATCTTGTTAAAAATGCGCAGTTTTTTAAACTTATCAGGAGTCAGTGGATGGCCAATAACAACTCAGCTGAAAGCACCCCTTTCAATTTTACGCCTTATGAAGAAGAAAAAGGCGAAGAGTTTATGAATGAAAATCAAGAAACACACTTTAGAATGATTCTAAACACCTGGAAAAATGATTTAATGCAGGAAGTTGATCGTACTATGGGACATATGCGAGAAGATGCTGCCAACTACCCAGACCCTAACGATCGCGCCTCACAAGAGTCTGAATTTAGCTTAGAACTAAGAACTCGCGATAGAGAGAGAAAATTACTGAAGAAAATTGATGAATCCCTTGCAATGATTGATTCAGAAAATTATGGCTACTGTGAAGGTTGTGGTATTGAAATTGGCGTACGCCGTTTGGAAGCACGCCCTACCGCCGTTCTTTGTATAGACTGTAAAACATTAGACGAAAAACGCGAAAAACAAATGAGCTAAATAGCTTTTTTAAGGGTGGTTATATCGTTTACCACCCTTTTGTCACCTCTGCTTCCTTTTAGCCTGTGCAATCATTAGATACCTTAAATAAACTCGATCAAAAACACGTCTGGCACCCTTATAGCGCAGTGCAAGCCGATTACCCTGTTTACCCAGTAAAATCAGCGCATGGCGTGACCATTAACCTGACAGATGGCCGACAGCTAATCGACGGCATGTCTTCTTGGTGGAGTGCCATTCATGGCTACAATCACCCCATATTAAATCAAGCAGTAACAGACCAATTACAAAATATGTCGCATATTATGTTTGGTGGCCTTACTCATCAACCTGCGATTGATTTAGCATTACAGCTTGTAGAAATAACCCCAGAACCCTTACAAACGGTATTTTTTGCAGATTCTGGTTCAGTTGCTGTTGAGGTTGCCATGAAAATGGCGATTCAATATTGGCACACAAAAAACCAACCCTCAAAAAAACAACTATTAACCGTCCGTAATGGTTATCATGGCGATACCTTTGGCGCTATGTCTGTGAGTGACCCAGAAAATGGCATGCACAGCCTATTTAGCAGCACGCTTAGCCAACAATTATTTGTTGATGCCCCTTGCTGTCGCTTTGGCGAGCCTTGTACAACTGAAGATATTACACAATTTAAAGAAACACTCGCACAACATCAACAACAAATTGCGGCTGTTATTTTAGAACCTATCGTGCAAGGTGCTGGTGGTATGCGTTTTTATTCAGCCGACTATTTACGTCAAGTACGAGAGCTATGCACGCAGTATGATGTCTTATTGATTTTAGATGAAATTGCGACTGGCTTTGGCCGTACCGGAAAACTATTTGCTTGTGAACATGCACAAATTAGCCCCGATATACTTTGCTTAGGTAAAGCACTAACTGGTGGTTATATGACTCTGGCTGCCACATTAGCCACGGAAGAAATTGCGCTCAGTATTCGTGACGGTGAGCCAGGTATTTTCATGCATGGCCCTACGTTTATGGCTAACCCTCTTGCCTGCGCAACGGCTTTAGCCAGCTTAAAATTACTTTTAGATTCGCCTTGGCAAAAAACAGTCAACAATATAGAAGGATTACTACAAAAAGGCTTGAACCCGTGTAAAGATTTTTCAGCCGTAAAAGAAGTGCGTGTACTCGGGGCTATCGGTGTCATTGAATTACACGATGCTATTGATATTAAAAGCTTACAGCCAAAATTTGTTGAAGCAGGTGTTTGGGTACGACCATTCAATAAACTTATTTATTTGATGCCGCCATTTATTATTTCTGACAATGAGCTAGAAACACTCACAGCGGCCGTTGTTACTGTAGTTAAAAACTTATAACAAATAACGGGGGTATGGAAATCCATACTCCCCGTAAAAGAAGTTTACAATTACAAACTAGCTACAATGACATTAAAACAAGCACTCGGGCGCATAAGCTGGTTAACTCGCTCCTGTTCAGGCTGGTAATAGCCACCTAAATCGACTTCCCCCCCTTGTACTGACTTTAACTCAGTCAAAATCTTAGCTTCATTATCACTTAGCTGCTGTGCAACCGGTGTAAAAATCGCTTGTAGCGCTAGATCTTGCTTTTGCTCAGCCATTGCTTCAGCCCAATATAACGCTAAATAAAAATGACTACCGCGTGTATCCATTTCACCCGCAAAATGCGAGGGCGATCTATTATTATTTAAATACTGGCTGTTTGCTTTATTCAACGCATCTGCTAATACTCTTATCGGTGCTTGTTCAGTTTTTTCAGCTAAATCTTCCAAAGAAACAGCTAAAGCTAAAAACTCACCTAAAGAATCCCAGCTTAAATGATTCTCATGCAATAACTGCGCTACGAGCCTAGGAGCCGAGCCTCCTGCACCCGTTTCAAATAAGCCACCACCCGCTAATAATGGCACAATCGATAACATTTTTGCACTGGTTCCTAGCTCTAAAATAGGAAATAAATCCGTTAAATAATCACGCAACACATTACCAGTTACCGAAATCGTGTCTTGCCCGGCTTTAACACGCGATAAAGTTTCCTTAACCGCCTTAATAGGTGACATGATTTTTATATCTAAGCCGCTGGTATCATGATCTTGCAAATAATATTCGACTTTAGTAATCAGGTTTCTATCATGTGCGCGTTGCTCATCTAGCCAAAATATAGCAGGAAGCCCTGTTGTTTTAGCGCGATGTACGGCTAGTTTTACCCAATCTTGAATAGGTAAGTCTTTAGTTTGACACATGCGCCAAATATCGCCCTTTTCCACTGTGTGCTCTAATAAAACATCACCTGCTTCATCAATAACGCGCACAGAACCTGGCTCAGGAATTTCAAATGTTTTATCATGCGAGCCATATTCTTCCGCCTTTTGCGCCATCAAGCCCACATTACTCACATTACCCATCGTGGTAACATCAAAAGCACCATTTTGCTTACAAAATTCAATCGTTGCTTGAAAAACGCCTGCATAACAGCGGTCAGGAATTAAAGCTTTGGTATCTGCTAACTGCCCCGTTGTATCCCATATTTGTCCAGAATGGCGAATAGCTGCAGGCATCGATGCATCAATGATGACATCACTAGGAACATGGAGATTAGTAATCCCTTTATCTGAGTTCACCATGGCTAATTCAGGTCGAGCTTCATAAGCAGCCTGAATATCCGCTTCAATCGCTAAACGCTGCTCATCAGGTAGCTGAGCAATTTTCGCATAAACATCCCCTAAGCCATTACGCGTATCAACACCTATTTCCTCAAAAATAGCAGCATGCTTGTTAAAAACCTCTTTAAAATAAACATCCACTGCATGCCCAAAAATGATTGGATCAGATACTTTCATCATCGTTGCTTTTAAGTGCAAAGAAAGCATCACATCTTTATCTTTTGCATCTTGCATTTCTTGCTCATAAAAAGCACAAAGTGCCTTACAGCTCATCACTGAGGCATCAATAATTTCGTTTTCTAAAACTAGCGTTTCCTGTTTTAAAACTTGAGTGCTGCCTGCTGTCGTCAGCAATTCAATTTTCACCTTTCCTGCCTTATTAATGACAGCAGATTGCTCACTCGAATAAAAATCACCGACACTCATAGAGCTAACATGTGTTTTTGATGTTGCTAACCACTCACCCATAATATGTGGATGTTTTTTTGCATAAGCTTTAACAGGTGCAGCAACGCGCCTATCTGAATTCCCTTCACGTAACACAGGGTTAACAGCACTACCTAATATTTTTGCATAACAGGCTTTAATCTCCTTTTCGGAGTCAGTACTGACTTCAACTGGGTAATTAGGGATCGCACAACCTAACGCTTGTAATTCAGCAATCGCCTTTAATAATTGTGGCACTGAAGCACTAATATTAGGCAACTTAATAATATTAGCTTCCGCTTTAGTGACTAACACACCTAACTCCGCTAAAGCATCGCTTTGTTGCTGCTCAGCCGTTAAGTACTCAGGGAAATGTGCCAAAATTCGTGCAGCCAGTGAAATGTCTTTTATTTCTACATTAACACCTGCCGCTTTGGTAAAGGCCTGTACTATCGGCAATAGTGAATAAGTTGCTAAAGCAGGTGCTTCATCTGTTTTGGTATAAATAATAGCTGGATTAGACATAAGCCCTCAAATAATTAGATAATAAATTTATAGGTCATTATACCAAGCTCCTTTGATTAATTAGGCTGTATCTTTCACTCTGATTTTTAATTTAAAAATTCAATGTGCGAAACCCGTATTTCTTCTATAATTAGCGATTAACTAATGATTTTTAGTACTCGCTATTTTTAGTACTATATTTTGAACGCCAACCAAAGAGATTATCATGCCTAAACCGTTTATCTTACACATGCTAACCACTGCAAAAAATTTAAGCCCTTTTGATGTCAATATGGCTGTTGATGCTGGCTGGGTCTCAGCGACTCCGTATATTAATGTAGAACCCAGTGAAGTGCGCGGTTTAGTGCAAGATGCTATTTTCTCACGTAGCCCTAAAGGTTTAAAAAGCACTGGTATTTTCATCGGTGGCCGTGAAACAAAGCAAGCTATGGATATGCTAAAGATTGCTAAAAACTCTATGGTTCCTCCTTTTGAAGTCTCTGTTTTTGCAGACCCTAGCGGTGCATTCACAACGGCTGCCGGCATGGTTGCAGCAATCGAAGATGAATTAAAAACAAAATTTGATACCGACCTTGTAGGCAAAACTATTTTAGCCCTTGGCGGAACAGGTCCTGTCGGTCAGGCTGCTGCAGTGATTGCTGCTCAAGCCGGCGCTAAGGTAAGAATTATTGGCCGCCAATTAGAAAAAGCTCAACGTATTGCAGATATGTGCAACTCTGAGTTTGGTGAGGGGAAAATAGAAATCACTGCTGGCGCCGATGCTGATAAAGCTAATTACATCGCTGATGTTGATGTAATTTTTGCAACTGGTGCAGCAGGTATTGAGTTACTTAGCGCAGAATTAGTTGCTGCAGCACCTAAATTAAAAGTTGCGGCTGATGTGAATGCAGTTCCACCAGCAGGCGTTGCAGGTCTTGATGCCTTTGATAACGGTAAAGAAATTGCCGGATCAACTAGCGGTGCTGTTGGTATTGGCGCTTTAGCCATTGGTAACATTAAATACCAAGTTCAAAGCTCACTACTTAAACGTATGATCACCACTGAAAAACCTGTGTATTTACACTTTGAGCATGCTTTTACAGCCGCTCGTGAATATATTCAATCAAACAAATAACGCAATACACTTTCTAGATTAAGGAATAAAACGCATGGCTAAAAAAAGCATATTGCATATGTTTGACCCAACTCCAAACAACAGCCCTTTTGATATCAACATGGCATTAGATTGCGATTTTGATGTCTTAATGCCTTACGCAAACGTTAAACTTGAAAGCGTACATCGCTTAACACAAGATACTATCTTTTCACGCAGCCCTGCAGGCGTTAAACAAACAGGTATCTTTATTGGCGGTAGGGATATGGCGCTTGCTATTGACATGCTAAATACAGCCAAACAAGCGATGGTACCTCCTTTCGAAGTATCTGTCTTTGCTGATCCTAGTGGCGCATTTACCACAGCGGCTGCTTTAGTAGCCTGTGTAGCAAAAGAACTGAAAACTCACCACAATAAAGAACTTAAAGACTGTAAAGCCTTGGTTTTTGGTGGCACCGGCCCTGTCGGAATTTCTACTGGGGTTATTGCTTCTTTAGCGGGTGCAGATACTGCCTTAATTGATCACTTATCTGCCGATACAGCAGAAGACATTGCTAAAGAATACAACCGCCGATTTGGTAGTACCTTATCCGGTGATGTGGCCACCTTTGATGAAGATAAAATTGCTCTTATTAAAGATGCTGATATTATTTTTTGTACCGCAAAAGCTGGTGTACAAATTTTAAGTGCTAATGTTTTAAGCAGCGCTCAGCAATTAAAGGTTGTTGGTGATGTTAATGCAGTACCACCTGCAGGTATTGAAGGTGTACAGCTTAACGATTCTGGCGCACCATTAAGCCAGGCAAGTAACTCAAAAAACACCGTTTCTGTCGGTGCTTTAGCTGTTGGTAACATCAAATATAAAGTACAACATGCTTTATTGAAGTCTATGCTAAATAGTGAAAAACCAAGCTACATTGACTTTAGAGCGGCTTATGAAAAAGCCAAAGAGATCTTAGATATATAACTAAAACTCTGCGTAGGATGCGCTAACGATAGGAAGTGCGTCAATGATAACAAGATGCGCTTCGTGCCTCAGCACATCCTAGCATTTTTTCCTTAACTTACAGTGACAGTGTAAGTTGGGTAGGATAAAGTACAAGCTCTTTAAGCACGCAATGCCCCTATCAATTCTATGTAAAATAACAGGGGGGGGCATAAAAAAACACCCTAGCCTAAAGTCATATCAATAATGCGGTGGACGCTCATCAGCAGCGGAAAACCCTGCCGGGCCACCTGAAGAATTATCTGATAGATCCCTAACACGAGCCAAAAGTTGCTGGGTTAATTCCTCTAAGCGATCAATTTGATCTTGCTGCTTACACAACACATCATTTAATTGCAAAATAGTATCATCCTGATAAGCCATTTTACTTTCTAGTTCGATTAAACGCTGGTCGCTCATCTTACTTAAAATAAGAGCAACAATAGTCTGTCGGCTCTTTAATATTAACTTTAAATTTTGTATTTGCCGCCACTTCGAACGACTCGCCTGCTTTAATCGACTGCCATTCTTCAGTTCCTGGTAACAACACATCTAACTGCCCTGCTAAAATTTCCATCAGCTCTTTTGCTTCTGTGCCAAAAGTGTATTCGCCCGCCTGCATAAAACCTAAAGTTTTTGTTGTACCATCTGCAAACTGCACTGTGCGACTAGTCACTTTGCCATCAAAATAAATGTTCGCTTTTTTTACTACCGTGACGTTATCAAAAGTTGTCATACTATTCTCTATGTAAAAAGGTTAAGTTATTTTTATCACTTATTATTATTCATTTGCATTTAATCGATAAGTGGAATCATGGGTTTCACAAAAAGATACTCTACTCATCCTACACAAAACCTTAAAAATAAAATTGTTAAAATACAACGGCACAACTACTTGTACCTAGCGACACCCCCCTATTAAGAGCCTCACTGCCATTAAGTTAAGCATTTTGCGTAGGATGTGCTGACGACAGGAAGCGCATCAATGATACAAATTCGTGCCTCAGCACATCCTACTGTTTTTGCCTTAACTTAATGGCAGTGTATTAAGAGCCGGCGAAAATGACAAGCAATGGGCTGTTGTTAGCTCAAAATAATGAGAAGTTACGTTTTCTTAAATGCGATTTTAGCTTCATTCCACAAAGCATCTAATTCATCTAACTCACAGTTTTTAACCTCTCTCCCTGAAGCTTCAACTGCATTTTCTATATATTCAAATCGTCGTTTAAATTTATCAGTACTCTTTTTTAAAGCCTGTTCTGGCTTAACATTCATGTGTCGCGCAAGGTTAACTGCAACAAGCAATAAATCACCAATTTCTTCTTCAATATGCGCTTGATCACCCGACTGCCAGGCTTCTTTGACTTCATCCAACTCTTCTAGCACTTTCTCATAAACAGGCTCAACATCAGGCCAATCAAAGCCATGCTGTGCCGCTCTATCTTGTATTTTTTCGCAGTGCACCAAAGCAGGCAAACTTTTTGCTACGCCCGACAAAATCTTATGCTCTTCTAACTGCGACTTTGCTTTTCGCTCTTCTGCCTTTAATGTTTCCCAAGCTTGCTTTTGCTCTGCCTCATTGGCATAAGTAACATCAGAAAAAACATGCGGATGACGACGAATTAGCTTATCCGCAACCGCGTCACTGATTTCATCAAAATCAAACAAGCCTTTTTCTTGAGCAATTTGCGCTTGAAAAACAACTTGAAACAATAAATCACCCAATTCTGAACGTAAATCTTGCATATCTTCACGTTCGATTGCATCAACTACTTCGTAAGCTTCTTCCAAAACATAAGGAGTAAGGCTTGCAAAGCTTTGCTTTTGATCCCACGAACAGCCTGTTTCTTTATGGCGTAAACCCGCCATGACCTGTAATAATTTTTGCATGCTTACATATTAAAATTGTGCATTTTATCGTCTAATTTCGGCCAAGCAGAAAGCACTGCTTTAACTAGCGTCGCCAAAGGAATCGCAAAGAACACCCCCCAAAACCCCCAAAGCCCACCAAAAAATAGAATCGCAACGATAATCGCTACAGGATGCAAATTAACCGCCTCAGAAAATAATAAAGGCACTAAAATCACACCATCAATCGCTTGAATAATAGAGTAAGCAATTGCAATATACATAAATTCATCACTACCTAAGCCCCACTGAAACATAGCAACACCCAAAACAGGGAAAGTTACCAAGGTAGCTCCTACATAAGGAATAATGACCGACAAACCCATTAAAACAGCCAGTAAAACACCATAATTTAAGTCCATCGCAGAGAAAATCATATAGCTAGCTAAACCAAGAATCATTACTTCGGCAAATTTCCCACGTATATAATTACCTAACTGCATATCAACTTCTTTCCACACATTCGTTGATAGCAGGCGGTCTCTCGGCATAAACTGCATAAACCAATTAAGCAATACCTCTTTATCTTTCAAGCAAAAAAGCACTAAAACAGGCACTAAAATTAAATAAACTAAAATACTAATAAACCCGACCACAGAAGAGGCAGATAAGCTGACTAATTCTTGCCCATAAATAAGTGCTTCTTCTTGTACAGAAAAAATAATTTCTTTAAGCTTTTCAACAGAAATGAATTGCGGGTAAGACTCAGGAAGTTTTAACACATCCCCTTGTAAGCGTTTAATAATTTCAGGCGTATGTTGCAACAACTGCTTTGCTTGTTTAAATAACATCGGCATTAATCCTAATAAAATATAGGAAAAAATGCTCATAAAAATCGAGAACACAATAAAGACAGCAGGCAAGCGCTTAATTTTTATTTCAAACTTTTTGACTAAGCCTTCTAGTAAATACGCTAAAACGACCGCAATTAACGCAGGCATTAAAACATCAGAAAGCGTGGTAATTAAAACAAAACCAACAACAAGAATAATTGTTAAAGCAATAGATTGAGAATTAGGAAAAACACGACTAATACTATCTTTTAAAAATTGTAAATTTGAAAATTCATTTTTCTGTTGCATAAAATTAGGGGCCTAAGGTCGGTAAATAGCGTTAGTTTTTGGTGTCTCACTAACGCTAACTGAAACTACCTCTTGCCAAATGCTTTTAGCTTGATCATAAAGAAACTTAGCAATACTTTCTGCCGTCGTTGCTCCTTGTAAAACATCATTCAAATGCCGATGATCTAAAGTATCGTCGATAATTTTTTTGAACGTAACCAGCTCGTTATAATCAACCACAAAGCCCGTTTCATTGAGTGTTTCTGAAGATAAAGCTAATTCAACAACGTAATTATGCCCATGTAAGCGACTACATGGATGGCTATCTGGCAAACCTTCTATAATATGGCTGGCACTAAAATTAAATTGTTTGGAAATTGTATACACGCTTAAAAATAACCTTGTGAAATAACATCATTTTTAGCTAAAAGTTTCAGCTAAATTAATTCTGTATTTTAGCATGCTTTGCTCACGAAAGTATTTGCTCAATCGAGAAGGTTGTTCATTGTTTTTTAGTCATTATAAATCCTAATAGTTTGTGAGTATTATAAGGCTATAAAGTACTACAGGATTATTAGACCATTACAACTTGACCATTACAGCGGGCGATTAGGTGGAAATTGAATAACACTGTCCATTACGCTATTTAGGGTTAGACGCATCTGTACCCATTGATCTGCTGGATTATATCTATGCGGTATTACATAGTCCCAACTACCGAGAGACTTATAAAGAATTCTTAAAAATAGACTTCCCCCGTGTGCCGTTTCCTACGATTGATACCTTTTGGCAATTGGTCAAACTCGGCGGTGAATTACGCCAATTGCATTTACTAGAAAGTGACTATTTATCAAAGCCCATCGCCAGCTATCCTGAAGCAGGTGATAATGTGATCAGCCGAAAACTCACTAAAAATAGCATCGGCTATGAAGCTATTGATGAAGCCACGGGCAAAGTGCGGATCAACGATGATCAATATTTTGATAATGTGCCTTTAGTCGCGTGGGAATTTTATATCGGCGGCTATCAACCCGCCCAAAAATGGCTAAAAGATCGCCATGGTAGAACACTTAATATTGATGATATTCGCCATTATCTCAACATCATCACCGCCTTAGTTGAAACAGATAACTATCCGCCTTTGTC
Source organism: Methyloprofundus sp. (assembly GCA_028599115.1). Lineage (GTDB taxonomy): Bacteria > Pseudomonadota > Gammaproteobacteria > Methylococcales > Methylomonadaceae > Methyloprofundus. The sequence continues at coordinate 9,472 of JAQRMR010000057.1, read as the reverse complement.
ACAAAAAAATTTTAAAGTCGGTATTTTCATCGTTTAAAATTAAGATCGTATAAACTATCTATTCACTGCTATTAGTGCAGGAAACACGTAGGATGGGTAGAGCGTCTTTTTGCGAACCCCATCATTTTACCAAGAGTTGATGGGGTTCATTGCGTGCCTAAAAAACAGGCACTTCATTCTACTCGTTCTACATAGCGTACAATCCTGCGCTTCCTCACATTCAAAACAGACCTATTCATCCGCTATAAATTTCGCCCCATACTGAATATCTAATACCGTATAGGTAAGGAATTTACCCCCTATTTTTAACCTCACTACCTCGTCAAATGTTTTTTTAAGTAGTTGCTGCGCTAAGGGAGAATCAACACTGATGTAACACTTATTCTGCTCAAATTCATCGCCACCAACAATCCGATAAAGCACCATTGTCTCTTCGTCTGTCAATAACTGCACCCATGCAGCAAAAAAGATACGCTCTTGGTCACTAGGTTTATCTGCAACTATATTTAAAACAGCAAGACGCTTTTGCAGGAAATGAATCCGAGCATCAATCCCTCTTAACTCCTTTTTTCTGTAGATATACTCAGCATTCTCAGAGCGATCACCTTCTGCTGCGGCATCCGATAAGGCAGAAACAACACCCTTGCGCCTATCCCATAAAGATCTCAGTTCTTGCTCTAACTGCTTAAAGCCTTCAGGGGTAATGTAGGGGGATGATTTTGGCCTTGGCGGCTTCCAACGTGACATATTTACTGTATTTATTATTTAGTTAAAAGAGTTGTAACTACTCAGCGTAATTTACAGTTGGATAAAATTATAAAGCAAATTCAGGCAACTTTCCCTCGAATACAAGTGTCATTGCCAAAGTTGCACTGCCACCTTGTTTACGGCAAGTTGCTAAATAACCTCTGACGCGACAAAATATTTTGGCACCATCGGTACTACGTGGTGAAACCTAACACTTAATTACCATGGCATCTCTGTGCCATCATATTTAATGAATTGCCCGGTTTTTTGCATAGTAAAAGCTTTAATTTGTTGGCGCATACCTGCAATACTTTCTGGCGCATCACATAAGCCATTCGGCCCACCCATATCGGTACGCACCCAGCCTGGGTGAAAAATTAAAACACCAACACCGGCAGGTTTTATATCGAATGATAGGCTTTTCATGGCTGCATTTAAGGCTGCTTTACTTGAGCGGTATAAAATACTGCCGCCACTACCATTATCTGCAACGCTGCCCATTAAGCTGCTTATCGCTACAAATAAACCCGCATCACTCTTTGCTAAAGACTCCTTAAAAGCTTCAGCCAGTTTAATGGCACTCAATACATTTACATCTAAAGTGTGCCGCCAATCATCGTAATTAATTGCACCAAAGCCATGCCCAGAACTATCTCCGTAAACGCCTGCATTAGAAATTAATAAATCCAAAGTGACACCATATAAACTAAATGCTAGGCTATCAATATGTTCAAATTTGCTGACATCTAGAGTCACTACCTGAACATTGTCATACTCTTCAGCAATATGATTTAAATCTTGCGCATTTTGCACATCACGACACCCTGCAAACACTTGCCACCCTGCTTGTGCATATTGCAAACAAAATTCAAGCCCTAAGCCACGGTTAGCTCCTGTTATTAAAACTGCTTTCATGATCACATCCTCTATTAATGGTTTTGTAAATATTGCTTAACTGCTGCACAAAAAGCATCAGGCTGCTCTGCATGCAACCAGTGCCCTGCATTTTCGATACTTAGAATGTTAGCCTTAGGAAAAAAAGTATCAACATCTGCTGCTTTTATATAGTTTGAATTTCCGCCCGCCAAAAATAATATGCTTTCTAAATAACCAGGTAAAGTATTCTCCTTTGGAAAAGAGATAATATTATCAGCATTAGCCTGAAAATAATCCAGATTAATACGCCACTGGTAACACCCCTCCTTTAAAACTAGATTTTGCAGTAGAAACTGCCTAAAACCTAATTCTGGAATAGCCATCATTAAAAACTCATCTGCCTGCTTTCTATTACTTATTTCAGCCAGAGGAACAGATTTTAATGCCGAAATAATATCATCAAAACTATGCTTATACTGAGTAGGTGAAATATCTGCCACAATTAATCTATTGATTATCTCTGGGGTATTTAAAGCTAAATACATAGCCACTTTCCCCCCCATACTATGACCTATGATATTAGCCTTTTTTATATGTTTGCTTAGTAAAAACTGTCTAATATCTTCTGCCATCGAAGGGTAATCCATAATCGAATTATGCGGTGATTGTCCATGATTACGCATATCCAATACATAGATATGATAATCACTCGATAAGGTCTTAGCCACTTTCCGCCAATTACGAGATGAAGCAAAAAAACCATGCACAATAATTAATACTGGTGACTCTTGGTTCCCATATTCTTCATAAAATAAAGCACTACCTATACTCATACTTATCCACATTAATCATTTTAAAAACCGTCAGGCATAAAAAAAGCAACCCGAGAGCTGCTCTTCTTTTTTATATAACCCCTACTATATTAAATAAGGAATTCAGATTTTTCATGCCCTTCCTCAATCAAGGCACGCATCCATTTAGGTGTCAGGCCACGACCTGTCCACGTTAAACTGGCATCAGATGGGTGACGAAATTTAGCTTCCACCTTGACTGTTTTACGCGTTTCTTTTTTATCCGCCATATAAATATCAACTGTCGCACCTACTGATGCAGCAAGTTCTTTAATTTTTGCATAAACTTCTTTACGCTCATTATTTTGTTTCATTTTTAGTGCAGCTTCCGCATTATCGATAACGGCTTGTAACTCACTAACAGAAAAATTTTTTAAATCATTCATTTTAATATACCTTATAAATACTAATAATACCTATTCTGATTTGTTTAACACCCTGGGAAGTTAAACTGAAATCAAAACTAGACTTTTATTATATCTATGAATTTGTACAAATAATATTTATTTACGCACTACAAAATCAATTTTGTGCAATATATCATCTTTTTTAGTTATTACCCGTGCCTGCCATTGCCCTGCAGCAGTATAAGAAAATAATTTTCGGGTTGATACTCTCCAGCGATCACCTAGGATATTAAAGCCTTTTCTAAAAATCACCTTATCCTCCATTAACCACTCATGGTAAGCAGTATGCCCTTTCATGTTAACAATTTCTGTAAAATAAGTAAGACTAACTGCTTTTTCTTGATTAACCACTAACGGTAAATTAATTTCCCCACTAGGCTCTTTATTTATCGTTCCTTTAGCTAATAAACCTCGTTTTATATACTGGTTATACTGAATATCATCTAAATCAGATTTCTTGGAATTTACCTCTTGTTTATTACTCAATACCATCGGTATTTCTTTTTCCTTGACAACAACTGGCGCTTGCTCCTTAGTTACCAACTCAGGAAATGCAACAACTTTCACTTCCTTTTTCTGCAAAATCACGCTTTTAATACTGTCTTTATTGACGACACTAGAATTGACTTCATTAATTGTATTTTCGGAAAAAAATAAATAATAGCTAGCGACAATAATTAACAACAGCAAACAGCACAATGTAATCGCTATTTTCTTCACATCCCACTCAGAAATCATTTCAAGTTCTAAATCTTCCATCATTCGCTGCTCGGTTTTAGATTTAACCCTGATTTTTAACTTATTCTCTTCTTTCATGATTTTTTTCTTTGATTTACAAGTTATATTGGTAATATGAACATTATACGTTACGTACTAACAATTTCCCGTTAGCACTTTACTTCTTTAAGCTAGTTTTACATTTAGCTTAAAATACATCGTTTTACTTAGTCATTAATTAACCCTTAATAGCTGGATTTTTATGAGTAACTTACTTCAACTTTTTCAAGATACCTCTGCATTATATGGAAGTAACGCCCCCTATATAGAGGATTTATATGAAAAGTTTCTTGATAACCCCGATGCTATCGAAGCATCTTGGCGCGATAAATTCACAGCGCTACAAAGCGAAAACGACCACAGAGACATTGCTCATAGCCCTATCGTTAATCGCTTTGCCCAACTCGCATCATCACCGTCTTCTCGCTTATCTGAGCTTCAAGGGTTTACTGAAGAAAGCGTACAAAAGCAGTCAGCAGTAGCGAGCTTAATTAATCATTACCGCTCTCACGGACATCAACTCGCTAATAATAATCCATTAGGTAAGCCTAAAAATCAATTACCCGACCTTGACCCTAATTATTATGGTTTATCTAAACCAGATTTAGAAACTCTTTTTGATACCGGCTCTATTTACGGCAAAGATCGCATGCCACTAAAAGAGATTATTAGTACCCTACAAGAAATCTACTGTGCCAATATTGCAACCGAATATATGCATATATTTGATACCGATATTAAACGTTGGATTAAAAACCGCTTAGAAACCAAAAAACCAACCGCTAACATCACCAATAAAAAACGCATTTGGTTATTACAGCAGCTCATTGCAGCAGAAGGGATCGAAAAATACTTACATCGCAACTTTGTTGGCCAAAAACGCTTTTCTCTTGAAGGGGGCGAGTGCTTAATTCCGATTTTAGATGAATTGATTCAACGCTCTGGACGCTTTGGTACAAAAGAGCTGGTTATTGGCATGGCTCACCGTGGACGACTGAATGTACTGATCAACATATTAGGTAAAAACCCCGCGCAATTATTTAGCGAATTTAAAGGGACTGCTGCAGAGTCCAGTTCTATTTTGACCGGCGATGTAAAATATCACCAAGGCTTTTCCTCCAATGTAGAAACTGAAGGCGAGCAAGCACATGTCACTTTGGCGTTTAACCCATCGCATTTAGAAATCATCAACCCTGTGGTCGAAGGTACCGTTAAAGCACGCCAAGATCGCTATGGTAAAAATAGTACTAATACTGTTATTCCCATTTTAATTCATGGTGATGCTGCCTTTGCTGGGCAAGGTATCGTTATGGAAACCTTAAATATGGCGCAAACCCGAGCTTTTGCAACGGGTGGCACGATACATATCGTTATTAATAACCAAATTGGCTTCACCACAAGTAACCCTTTTGATGCCCGCTCAACTTTGTATTGCACGGATGTTGCCAATATGATTCAGGCTCCTGTTTTTCATGTCAATGGTGACGACCCTGAAGCAGTATTAGCGGTCACACAAATAGCGATTGATTACCGAGCTCAATTTAACAAAGATGTAGTCATAGATTTAATTTGTTACCGCCGTCGCGGCCACAATGAAGCAGATGAGCCAGCAACAACTCAACCAATGATGTACCAAAAAATCAACGCCCTAACAACCACGTGCCAGCTTTATGGGGAAAAATTAGTACAGGAGAACATCTTAACTGAAGAGCAAATTCAAGAGATGACCCAGTCCTATCAAAATTTACTTGATGCAGGAGAAAATGTTTCTCGCCCTATTTTAGAAAAGGGCTATTCCTATTCAAAACTATGGGATAAATTTCTTAATAAAGATTGGACAACCCCTTACGATAGCACCGTGCCTTTAGAGCGCTTGCGTTTTTGTAACACTCAGTCACAAAGGCTTCCAACTGGTTTCGAACTACACCCGCGTGTTGCAAAAATCATGGAGAATCGCCGAAAAATGGCTGCTGGCGCCATGCCGCTTGATTGGGGTTTTGCTGAAAACATGGCTTATGCCACGCTATTAATGGATAAATATAATGTCCGTTTAGTCGGACAAGATGTTGGTCGCGGAACATTTTTCCACCGCCATATTATTTTACACAACCAAATTAATGGCGATGCTTATATCCCCATTAAACATTTAGATATACAACAAGGCCGCCCGCAAATTTTTGATTCTATTCTTTCTGAAGCGGGGGTCTTAGGGTTTGAATACGGCTATAGCTCCACAGTTCCTGAAACCTTGGTCATCTGGGAAGCGCAATTTGGTGATTTCGCTAATGGCGCACAAGTTCTAATCGACCAATTTATCAGTTCTGGTGAAAGCAAGTGGGGACGGTTATCCGGCCTAGTGATGCTTTTACCTCATGGCTTTGAAGGCCAAGGGCCTGAGCATTCTTCAGCCCGTTTAGAGCGCTATTTGCAACTGTGTGCCGACCAAAACATTCAAGTTTGTGTTCCTTCAACACCTGCACAAATTTTCCACTTATTACGCCGACAAATTATTCGCGACTATCGCAAGCCTTTAATTGTTATGTCACCTAAAAGCTTATTGCGCCATAAAGCTGCTATCTCTACTTTAGAGGATTTAGTTGAGGGGCATTTTCAAAATATTATTTCTGAAACTGACGCTGAAATAAACGCTAAAAAGGTCACACGTTTAGTCCTTTGCTCAGGAAAAGTTTATTATGATTTAATGGATGCCCGCACACAAAATAACCCTGAAAATGTCGCCATTGTCCGTATTGAACAGTTATATCCATTTCCTGCGCAAGAATTTCAAGCTGAGCTGGAAAAATATCCCCATTTAGAAACCTTAGTATGGTGCCAAGAAGAACCTCAAAACCAAGGCGCTTGGTATCAAAGTCGGCATAACTTTGCCAACTTCATCCACGATAAAATAGACCTCGTCTACTGTGGTAGACCTGCATCAGCATCACCTGCTGTAGGTAACTTAGCCAAGCATATCAAACAACAAAAAGAAGTAGTAGAGACTGCTCTTTATAACCACTCTACTCGTGTATAGGAAAAAACTATGAGCATTGAAATTCGCGTTCCTACCTTACCTGAATCTGTTGCTGATGCGACTTTAATTACTTGGCATAAACAAGCCGGTGATCGTGTCGAAAAAGATGAAAACTTAGTCGATTTAGAAACAGATAAAGTCGTTTTAGAAGTCCCCGCACCTGAAGCAGGCATACTCGGAGAAATATTAGTTCCTGACGGCAGCACCGTTATGGGAGGTGACTTACTGGCCAACATTACTTCATCTGTCTCTGCCTCTGCACCTAAAGTAGCAAGCAAGCAAGCGGCAACGACAAATGATATCCCTTTAAGCCCTGCCGTACGTCGCATGGTTTTTGAAAATGATCTTGATCCCCATTTAATTACCGGAACAGGTAAAGGCGAGCGCATTACTAAAGCAGACGTGCAACACTATTTAGATCAGCAAGTGCAGCAAACAGCTGAAACACCGGCTAAACCTAAAAAAGTACAAGTCGCTACAGCAGAAATCAAACCAGCAATTGCTATTCCTCAAGGACCTTCTGGCTCTCGACCCGAGCAACGCGTCCCTATGACGCGTTTACGCGCAAAAGTTGCTGAACGTTTATTACAAGCCCAACAAAATGCTGCCATGCTAACAACCTTTAATGAGGTTAATATGCAAAGTGTGATTGATTTACGCAAACAATATCAAGAGCGTTTCACGACCAAGCATGATGTAAAACTAGGCTTTATGTCTTTCTTCATAAAAGCCTCGATTGAAGCTTTAAAGCGCTTTCCTGCCATTAATGCCTCCATTGATGGTGATGACATTATCTACCACGGCTACTATGATGTTGGTATTGCGGTTTCTTCTCCGCGCGGATTAATCGTGCCTGTTTTACGCGATGCTGACCAGCTTGATTTTGCAGGCATAGAAAAAAATATCGTTGATTTTGGCAATAAAGCGCAAGCTGGAACACTTTCATATGAAGAGCTAAATGGCGGCACATTTACGATTACTAATGGCGGGATTTTCGGGTCTATGCTGTCAACCCCTATTCTTAACCCACCTCAATGCGCCATTTTAGGCATGCATTCTATTACAGAACGCGCTGTTGTTGAAAATGGCAAAGTGGTTGTTCGCCCTGTTATGTACCTCGCTTTATCTTATGACCACCGTTTAGTCGATGGTAAAGATGCCGTACAATTTTTAGTTGCTATTAAAGAAGGCTTAGAGTCGCCTGCGCATTTATTGCTTAATATTTAATTAGTGGAGTTTACCCATGTCAACTACAGAATATGATTACGATGTGATTGTTATAGGCGCAGGGCCCGCGGGGTACTTTGCGGCTGTTCGATGTGCTCAATTAGGTTTAAAAACTGCTTGTATTGATAAAAAAGTAGGCTCTCAATCTGAACAGATATTGGGCGGGGCTTATGTTAATGCCGGCTGTATTTCTGCTATTGCCTTACTAGAGTCCTCTAAACTGTTTAAGCAATTTAATATCAATGCCGCAGATCATGGCATTACAGCAACAGGGTTAAAGCTTGATCTATCTCGTATGCAGCAGCGTAAAGAGTCAATAATCAGCTCTTTGAACCAACAAATTGCACAAATTTTTATCGACAACCAAGTCGAATCAATTTCTGCAGAAGCTACCTTAATTAATCCACATAGAATTGAAATCACCAAGCAAGGTGATAGCTTGCCACAAGTCATTACAGCGGATAAAGTCATCTTGGCTGCTGGTTCCAGCTCAACTGAACTAGCCATCGCTAAAATTGATAACCATTCTATTATCAACACCAAACAAGCATTATCTTTAGAAAAAGTACCTAAAAAACTAGGCATCATTGGTGCGGGTGCAATAGGCTTAGAGCTAGCTTGCATCTGGAAAAATTTGGGCTCCGAAGTAATATTACTAGAAGCACAAAATTCCTTTATGACGATTGCAGATCAAGATATTTCAACAGAAGCTCTCAGCTTATTTCAACAACAAGGCTTAGATATTCGTATCGGAGCCCGCGTCATATCAACAGAAAGCAAAGATAAACAAGTTTTTGTTACCTATGAAGACAGTCAAGGTACTCACCACTGCCAATTTGATCAATTAATCGTCGCTTCAGGTAGAAAACCCAATACCGAAACATTAATTGCAGGTTCTGCTGACTTACTGTTAGATGAGGAAGGCTTTGTTCATGTTGATGAAAACTGCTGCACAACATTGCCAGGTGTTTATGCCATTGGTGACTTAACTTTATCAGGGCCTATGCTCGCCCATAAAGGTATCGAAGAAGGTATCTTTGCGGCTGAGCACATCACCGGCCAGCACTCCCCTATTAACTATCACACGATTCCCAATGTGATTTATACTCAGCCTGAAATTGCTTGGGTCGGGCAAACTGAACAAGCGTTACGCGCCATTGGTGAACCCATAAAAGTGAGCCAGTTTCCCTTTAATAGTAATAGTCGAGCAAAAATAACCGGGCAGACAGAAGGCCGCGTTAAAATGATCATTCATGCCGAAACAGAAGTTATTTTAGGCGTGCATATTATCGGCCCTGCTGCTTCTGAGTTGATTGCTGAAGCCGTTTTAGCAATGGAATTTTCTGCAACCGCTGAAGACTTAGCCCGTACCATTCACGCACACCCAACCTACTCTGAATCACTTCATGAGTGTGCATTAAGTTTGAATTCACGATCTTTACACGTTTCTATTTAAAGCTACCCTTAATTTTATAAAACCCTCAGTCCTTAATGAAAAAAGCCTCCACCTTCTAAGAGAAGATGGAGGCTTTTTTCACTCTTCTATTCATGCAAGC
>JAQRMR010000056.1:1952-17008 GCA_028599115.1 Methyloprofundus sp. | reverse complement strand
TTTTATCCAGCCAGCTTTTTAATGGGCCGCCTTAATTTTGCGAAAAAATCCTTCACCCTTGCGCTATTTATTTTATTCTCATTTTTTATTATCTCTAGCAGCTTATATATACAGCTAAACACACGTATTAATAGTGCCAAAACACAATTAATAGGCTTAGAAGCACTTCCTTCTATTTTTAAAGCCATCCAAGAAATTCAGCAGCACAGAGGCTTATCTGCAAGTGTTCTTGGCGGCAATCATAAGCAAAAAGAACAACTTTCTTTAAAGACCCTTGATACAACTAAAAGCCTACAATTACTTAAAATAGCAATTCCTACTAACATGAGTCAATCAGCACCTTGGCTCCAAAGCCAAGCACACTGGCAAGAAATTACTAAAGCTGGCATGACATGGTCTGTAGAAAAAAACTTTTCTCTACATAGCCAATTGGTTCAACAACTACTCATATTAAGCCAAGAACTTGCAGACAAGTATTTACTGACTAACCAAACTGATATTGCTACTTATTATTTAATTAATACCATGCTTTACCAGCTCGCCCCTACGCAAGAGTTTATGGGCGAGACTCGCGCAAAAGGAATGGGAATTATCGCTGCAGGCGCATCAACCGAAATCCAGCGCCAAGAAATTTACACACTGCTTTCTCAAGTCAAATATACAACCAATTTACTGGGTATTAACCTTAAAAGAACGGGGTATTACAACCCTGAAATACAATCGATTCTTACCCACCAAAAACAAGAAATAATGACAATTAGTGAGAATATTGCTCAACTAGTTGAACATAATATTTTTCAAAAACAATACTCTATACTTCCTGAAGAGTTTTTCGATATTATTACTGTTGGAATTAATCGTACCTACCATACTTTATACAATGCTTTACTACCAACGGCAGTCTCACTGACCAAAAAACAATTACTACAACATCAGATTGCTCTGCAACAAATCACCCTTATCATCGTCTTATTATTCTTATTTTTATTTTATTTTAGTGTGGGGGTTTACCTTTCTATCCAAAAAAACATTCAATCTATCTCTAAAACAGCTATTGCTCTGGCTCATGGTGATTACCAAGAACGTAGTCAGCTTGCTAAAAATAATGATGAACTTAATGTCATCCGGAAAAGTTTGAACTTTATGGCTGATCAGTTGACTCAGCATATTCAGAATGTAGAAGCTGGAAAGCGTCGGATACAGGCCATTGTCGACTCATCTCATGAAGGGGTTACTATTACCGATCATAAGGGCCTTATTATTGATACTAATAAAGCTTTCACACAAATTACCGGCTATTCCCACGAAGAAGTTATCGGAAAAAACCCTAGTTTATTAAGCTCTGGAAAACAAAGTTCAGAATTTTATACTGCTATGTGGCACAGTGTTAACAACAATAAATTTTGGTCTGGTGAAGTATGGAATCGCAAAAAATCAGGCGAGCTGTTTATCTCTCAGCTCAGTATTACCGCAGTTGTTGAAGATAATCAGCAATATTATGTTGGTATGCTGTCGGATATCACTGAAAATAAAGAGCAACAAGCCAATCTTGAGATGATGGCGCATTATGATGTACTAACACAACTCCCAAATCGCGCTTTATTTGCTGACCGCTTTAGGCTTGCCCTCGCACATAGCAAGCGTAAACAATCTATCTTAGCGGTTTGTTTTCTTGATTTAGATAATTTCAAACCAATTAATGATAATTACGGCCATGCAACCGGTGACCAGCTATTAATTGAGGTCTCCAATCGCCTAAAAGCTTGTGTACGCGATGATGATACCGTCTCCCGTCAAGGAGGAGATGAGTTTGCCTTATTAATTGGTGATATTGAATCGAAATCTGAATGTGAAGAAATTTTAGCTCGTATTCATACCAGTCTTTATTTGCCTTACCTTATTGATGGACAGGCACACCAAGTAACCGCCTCTTGTGGTGTCACTTTATTCCCCAATGATAATGCCGATATTGATACATTAGTACGTCATGCAGACCAAGCTATGTATCAAGCAAAACTAGCAGGAAAACATCAATTTCAGTTCTTTAACCCTCAACAAGATAAACAACTAAAACAAGAGTATAACCAACGTGAAGAGGTTCATGAAGCACTAACAAACCAAGAGCTAGTCCTTTATTATCAACCTAAAGTTAACATGAGAACAGGCAAGGTTTTTGGTGCTGAAGCTTTAATTAGGTGGGCTCACCCCAGTAAAGGCATTATCCCCCCTTTAACGTTTTTACCTCTCATTGAAGGAACTGATTTAGAAATAGAAGTAGGCAACTGGGTAATAGATCAGGCATTAAACCAACTTAACCGCTGGCTTGCCAATGGGCTTACTTTAGAAATCAGTGTGAATATTTCTTCTTATCACTTGCAGTCTCCTTTATTTATTAACCAATTAGAAAGCACTTTAGAAAAATATCCCTTAGTTCCCTCTCACTTTCTGCAGCTAGAAATTTTAGAGAGTAGTGCTTTAAGCGATTTATATACCATTAGTCATATTATTCAAACTTGCCAGAAAACCTTAGGTGTCAGTATTGCTTTAGATGATTTTGGTACAGGTTATTCTTCTTTAACGCACTTAAGAAACCTTTCCGCTAATATTATAAAAATAGACCAAAGCTTTGTCCGAGATGTATTAGAAGATCCGAGTGATTATGCCATTATTGATGGTGTTATTGGTTTATCTCAGGCTTTTAACCGTGATGTGATTGCTGAAGGTGTTGAAACAACCCATCATGGCTTAATGCTTTTATTAATGGGCTGTAATAAGGCACAAGGTTATGGCATATCAAGACCCCTCCCTGCTGCTAATTTTTCTACCTGGTTAACTACTTATCAAGCTAATCAAGTTTGGATTGAACATGCCAATAAAACATACCACACTAAAGCCAGAAAAACTGAGATTTTTAAACTAATCTCAATTCACTGGTTAACTAGTTTTGAAGAAAGGTTACACTTACCCGCAAATACTGACATAGGCTGGCCTATATTAGATAGAAAAAAATGTCCCTGTGGAACATGGATAAAAAGAGAGCAACAAAGCCAAGTTTTTCCACAGAATAAATTGGAAAAATTAAAATCTATGCATGATTCAGCGCATAACCTTGCAACTGAACTCACTGAGCAATATGCAACAGGACATATCAAATATTCTGACCTTAATTCATTGCGTGACTTATTTAAAGATATGGGGAAAATCGTAGAAAATTTAACAGCTGATTAATTCAGGCTATGTCACCGTTAGGTATTGAAAATACCTGCAAATACAATCATGTTGCTGTAGCCCGTATGAAGCTTGCGTAACTGAAGTTACGCACTGTTGACTACGAATGAATAAGTAGCGTTTGTTCAAAGTAGGATGGGCAAAGGGGCTTTATCCCGTGCCCACCACACCGCAAGATGGGCACGCTACGCTTTGCCGCATCCTACTTATTTCCTTCGCTAATAGCAATGAATGGTATTTTGTAAGGCAATAATCCGTGCTACATGATATATAAATCAAACACTTTCAAGCGGGCTTATTTCCACATTTAACGATAGTAAGGCTAAACCCAGTATTCCAGTTTGTTTCTGATAACAATAACGCCTATTTTAGTTAACCCCACCTTCCGCTAAATGTTTAGGGTTAAGGATTTTTTCTAATTCTTCTCTGGAAAGGTCTGTCATTTCTTCAGCAACATCCACAATAGGTCTGCCTTGTTTATAAGCCGCTTTAGCAATTTCTGCTGCTTTTGCATAACCAATAATCGGATTTAAAGCGGTGACTAAAATAGGATTTTTTGCTAATGCTTGTTCTAAGTTTTCCACACGTACACTAAAATCAGCAATCGCCGTGTCTGCTAAGGCTAAGCTCACTTGGCTAATAATTTCGATACTTTGCAAAATATTGTAAGCAATCACAGGTAACATAACATTCAATTGAAAAGAGCCTGACTGCCCCGCCACGGTAATTGTTGCATCATTACCGATGACTTGCGCTGCTACCATTGCAGTCGCCTCAGGAATCACGGGATTTACTTTCCCCGGCATAATACTACTACCCGGTTGCAAAGCCGTTAACTCAATTTCTCCTAAACCCGCTAATGGGCCGCTATTCATCCAACGCAAATCATTGGCTATTTTCATTAAACTTACGGCAATAGTCTTTAATTGCCCTGACAATTCAACAATAGCATCTTGGCAACTTAGGCTTTCAAAAAATGAATCATTGGCAACAAAACTAATACCTGTTGTTTCTGTCACACTTTGTGCAAAACGCTCGGCAAATTCAGGGTGCGCATTAATACCTGTGCCAACAGCTGTGCCACCTTGTGCTAATTTTTGTACACGTGGTAAAGCTGCTTCTACCCGTGCAATACCGTTACGAATTTGTAATGCCCATGCACCTAGCTCTTGCTCTAAAGTCATTGGCATCGCATCCATTAAATGCGTACGCCCTGTTTTTGTATAGTGTGCGCAAGCCTTAGCTTTAGTTTCAATGGTTTCAGCTAAATGCGTTAATGCAGGAATTAATTGGCGGTGGCTCTCTAAAGTAGCACTAATATGAATTGCGGTAGGAATCACATCGTTACTACTTTGTCCCATATTGACATGATCATTCGCGCCAACAGGCTGCGCACTAATTTTAGATGCCAAATGTGCAATCACTTCATTCACATTCATATTAGTACTGGTGCCTGACCCTGTTTGAAATACATCAATAGGAAATTGTTCAGCATACTCGCCTTGAATAATCGACTCAGCTACGTCAATAATTGCTGCACCCTGCTGCTTATCCAGTAGTTCTAAATCAATATTAACTTTTGCCGCTGTTTGCTTAATTAAAGCCACTGTTTTTATAAAAGCAGCCGGCATTGCTAAGCCACTAATAGAAAAATTGTTAATTGCTCGTTGTGTTTGCGCGCCATATAAAGCATCAGCAGGCACTTGTAATTCGCCCATGCTATCTTTTTCTATTCTATAGTTAGTCATTGTCTTGTATGTCTTGTGGTTGGGTACCGCTATGATGAAACTTTACCGCTTAATACTTATAAACCTGAAGCCATTTCTGCACTAAAAGGCCAGCAAAGTTCTTGGTTTGTTTCTGTATTGAGTAATACCGGAATTTTTATTGCGTAATGCGCTTGCCACTGTTCCTGTTCAGCAATATCAATCTTGCTGTATTTAATATTGAGTGGTGCAAGCAATGCTTCTGCTTGCTCACACAAATGACAAGCTTCTGTGCCTAATAATAAATAACTCATTCTTTTCCCTTACCTACTTTTTCCAAATAGCCCATCAAAAAAGCAGAGAGCACAAAAGTCATATGAACAACAACATACCAAAGCATTTTGTCATTTTGTATCTGCTCTATATTCATAAATACTTTTAATAAATGGATCGATGAAATAGCGACAATGGAGGAAGCCACTTTCATTTTTAAGGAACCATAATCATGTGTTCCTAACCAAGATAGTTTTTCTGTGCCTTCCTCAATATCTAAACGAGAGACAAAGTTATCGTAGCCACTAAACATGACAATAACGGTTAAACTGCCCACTAAAGTTAAATCGATAAAGGTCAGTAACTTTAAGACTAGCTGGGATTCATCAAGCTCTAAAACCGCCGGAATAAAATGATAAATTTCTTGGAAAAATTTAATCGTTAAAGCCAGTAACGCTAAACTCATCCCTAAATAAATTGGTGCAAGTAACCAACGGCTAGCATAAATTAAACGCTCAATCATTTGTTCCATTAGGCAGCTGGCTCCTCTACTTCTTCAGTTGGTAACTCAATACCCAACATGGCTGCGATATCTTTTTCTACCGTATCAATGCCTTTAATCGAAAATTTTGACTGTAATTGTTCTAAAATTCCTGCACTAAAAAAAGGCGGTAAAGTTGGCCCTATCGTGATATTTGTCATCCCTTTTTCAAATAAGGCGAGCATCATTAATATAGTTTGTTGCTCGTACCAAGCGATATTAAAAGAAACCGCTAATTCATTGATGTGCTGTACCTGCCTTGTGTGTTGCAGTGCCGTTAAAAACTCTATAATTGCATAAAAGTCATGCGTCTGCCCTGCATCTAATAACCGTGGAATGCCTTTGATATCACCCAACTCTAAATCATAAAACCGATACTTTGTATCACCTGCTGTCATAACTAAAGTATCATTCGGTAATGATTTAACTAATTCAGTATAGTATTTCCGCTCTTTATGTCGGCCATCGCAGCCTGCTAAAACAAGTATGTGCTGAATATCACCTGCTTTAATCAATTCAGCTATGGGATCAACCAGTGCTAGCAATGCTTTGCGTCCATAACCTGTAGTAATACTGCCGGTCTTTAATTCATCAGGCGCGGGGCAGGATTTAGCTTGCTCAATAATGGCAGAAAAATCTTTTGCCTCATCATGTCGTCTGTCAGCAATATGATGTAACCCAGCCCAACCCACCATACCCGATGTGTAAGCCATATTAATATAGCCTTTTTTCGGTTGCTGTAAGCTATTACTGGTGACTAAAACAGGGCCTTTAAATTTACCAAATTGTGTTTTCTGATCTTGCCAAGCGCCACCGTAGTTGGCGACTAAATTAAAATACTTTTTAAAGGCAGGATAACTGTGCGCAGAAAGCAATTCACCATGCGTATAAATATCCACACCCGAGCCTGCACTTTGCTCTAATAAATCTTGTAAATCTTGTAAGTCATGCCCGGTAACAATAATACCTGGTTTATCCCAAGTATCTAAATGCACTTGTGTCGGTTCAGGATCACCAAAACGCTGTGTATTAAGCTGTTCCAATACAGCCATTAACTGCATTGCTTGCTCACCACAAGCATAATTCATGGCTAAAATATCATCTAACAGCGCTTCTTTATCTAAAATAAAAGCCACAGCTTTATGCGTAAAAGCATAATGCTTGGCATCATAGTGGCCTAATACTTGAGTATGCTCTAGTAATGCCCCCAAGCCTTTTGCCGCATACATCAACATTTCACGCGCTGCATGTCGGTCCGTTTCTTCTTCAGCCATCTCATCTGCAGGCATCACACCAACTGTTTCGCCTTTTTTGATAAATTCAGCTAAATCAATTTTTTCATAATGCCAAAGTGTTTCTTCTGGAAGTAGTTGCTTAAAACTAGCTCCACTTGTGATTAACTTTCTTTTTAAGAATTCACGGCGCTGAATGGATTCTGAAATCAATTGTACAAACACATCGGCATCAAAATTAACATTAGTTACCATCGCATACAGCGAGCGCGCCATAAATTGATCGATATTTTTTTCTGCTAAACCAAGCTCTGCGGCTTGGTCAGCATAGTAAGCTAAGCCTTTAAGGGTATAGGTTAGTAAGTCATGTAAACTGGATATATCTGATTTTTTACCGCAAATCCCCGCTGTGTCGCAGGCAATATTTTTTTTAGCTTCCTGGCAATGGTAACAAAACATGAATAATCTCTATAAGTGTTGTATTTGTTGATAAAAATAAGGATTTAATGAGATAAACTACGCAATAAACTCGCGTAATCTTCATCAATTTTATAATCACTCGTACGTAATTCTTTAATTCGTTTACAAGCATTAATAACCGTTGTGTGGTCACGCCCACTAAAGGCATCCCCAATTTCAGGCAAGCTATGGCTGGTCAATTCTCTTGCCAAAGTCATGGCAATTTGCCTAGGTCGTGTGACTGATTGTTTACGGCTTTTCGATAATAAATCAGCAATTTTAATTTTAAAATACTCAGCAACGGTCTTTTGAATATTCTCTATACTGACTAGCTTATCTTGAAGTGAAATTAAATCATGCAGCGCTTCTTTCGCAAAATCAATGGTAATTTCTGCACCGGTAAACTGTGCATTCGCAATGACTCGGCGCAAAGCCCCTTCTAAATCTCTGACATTAGATGGAATACGTTTACCGATGAAAAAAGCCACCTCTTGTGGCAAATCAACATCACTTTGCTCCGCTTTATTCATTAAAATCGCAGCTCTAGTTTCTAAATCAGGCGGCTCAACGGCAACAGGCAAACCCCAGCCAAAACGAGATTTTAAGCGCTCTTCTAAACCTTCAATTTCTTTTGGATATTTATCACAGGTTAAAACGACCTGATTTTTCTTTTCTAATAAAGTATTAAAGGTATGAAAAAATTCCTCTTGGGAACGCTCTTTGCCCGCAAAAAACTGTATATCATCAACAAATAAAGCATCAACATTACGATAATACTCTTTAAAGGCATCAATACTGTTTTGTTGAAAGGCTTTCACCATGTCTTGAACAAACTTTTCAGAATGTAAGTAAACAATATTTGCATTCGGATTTTTAGCCAAAATAGCATTACCAATCGCATGCATTAAATGCGTTTTCCCTAAACCCGATGCGCCATAAATAAGCAGTGGATTATATGCTTTACCAACACTCTCTGACACTTGTAAAGAAGCGGCTTTTGCTAGCTGATTCGATTTACCTTCAACAAAGTTATCAAAAGTAAACGCGGTATTAATAAAATTAAGCTGTTTTTTAGGTTTTAACTCTTTTTCTTTAATTTTAAGCTGCTGAATTTTTTTAGGTGCCTCACTCGCAGCAGCCCGTTTTGTACCAATTTCCATGCGTACGCTATATTGACCGCTAGAAAATTCATACACAGCATCTTCAATCTTATTTAAAAACTGCTCTTTTACATGGGCAATAATAAATTGATTAGGTGCTAAAAGCTTAATAACATCATTTTCTTCTTCTGCTTGTAATGGCCTAATCCAAGTGTTTAAATCAGTGGTAGAGATTTCATTCTCAAGGCGGGAAAGACAAGAATTCCAAATAGAGCTCATTAAACGGTTCGCAAGTAGGGTTAAAAATAAGAAAAACAGGCGCTTAAACGAACCTGAGTAATCTTCGAATAATAGCATAAAATGCTGAATATAAGCTTAAATAATACCTAAAATGACAACAAAAACTCAATCCATATTGATTACAGGCTGCTCCACCGGTATCGGCTATCAAACCGCTATCAGCTTAAAACAACGCGGCTATCGTGTGATTGCATCAGCAAGGCATTCTGATGATGTCGCTCGGTTGAGCAATGAAGGCTTTGAAAGCGTACAGCTTGATCTTGCTGATAGCGAGAGTATTCATGCTGCAGTGGAAAAAGTCAGCCTATTAACAGACGGGAAACTAGATGGTTTATTTAATAATGGCGCTTATGGACAAGCAGGCGCCGTTGAAGATTTAAGCCGCGCAGTATTACGCGAACAATTTGAAACCAATTTTTTTGGTACCCATGAGTTAACTAACTTAATTATTCCACTTATGCGCACTCAAGGAAAAGGCCGTATTATTTATAATAGCTCTATCCTTGGCTTTGTCGCCATGACTTACCGTGGTGCTTATAATGCCAGTAAATTTGCCTTAGAAGGCTTAGTCGATACCTTACGCTTAGAGTTACATGGCACAGGTATTCACCTATCCTTAATTGAACCGGGACCCATTACCAGTGATTTTAGAAAAAATGCTTTTGCTGCTTACCAAAAAAATATAGACCCCAGTAAAAGCTATCACCAAAAAACCTATCAAGCTATGGAAGCCCGCTTACAAAAAGAAGGCCCAGCTGCCCCTTTTACTTTACCTGCTGAAGCAGTCGTTAAACGCGTTATTCATGCAATGGAATCGACTCAACCTAAAGTACGTTATTACGTTACCTTTCCGACTTATTTATTTGGCTGTCTAAAACGCATATTACCTATGCGTTGTTTAGATTATTTATTAAGAAAGATTCAATAGTGATATTTATTTTTTGCTTAACTGAGGAATTAGAATGACTGATTTTAAAAAATACAGCTGTCAAGAATGTGAGCATATCTATGATGAAAAACTAGGTGATCCAGATTCTGGAATAGCACCCGGCACTCGCTGGGATGATATTCCAGATGATTGGGTTTGCCCTATTTGTGGCGCACCGAAAGATTTTTTTGAATTGATGGCTTAATGTTTAGTCGCCTAATAATATTTATTAGACGACTATTAAACTGAAATAGCCGCTGCGATATGTGCATGTGGCTCATAACCGACTATTTCAAAATCATCAAAATGGTAATCAAAAATACTGTCTGGTTTACGTTTAATCACTAATTTAGGCAGTGTTTTTGGCGTTCTTGTTAACTGCTCTTTTGCTTGCTCATAATGATTACTGTAGAGATGGCAGTCGCCTATCGATAGAATAATTTCACCTACGTCTAAATCACATTGTTGTGCAATCATGTGGGTAAAAATGGCTAGGCTACAGGTATTGTAGGGGTTCCCTAAAAAAAGGTCATTACTACGTATATATAAAGAGCCACTGAGTTTACCATCAGCCACATACCATTGGTAAAGTAAATGACAAG
The DNA here is from genome assembly GCA_028599115.1 of Methyloprofundus sp. Classification (GTDB taxonomy): domain Bacteria; phylum Pseudomonadota; class Gammaproteobacteria; order Methylococcales; family Methylomonadaceae; genus Methyloprofundus. Next base: position 6,639 of record JAQRMR010000056.1, on the reverse strand, counting down.
GCGGCAAGGCCATTTTTCCATCCGCTACATTTTCTTGGGGTGATTTTGATTCGTCAGGTAAATCTGCCACGTTCCAGCCACTAATAATATGTCGGCGGCTATTTGGGTTGTTTTTAATACCATCGATTAAAGCACTGACTTGATCATAGCTTTCACCCTCTACCCCTTGCCAGTTTCGCCATTGCGCACCATAAACAGGGCCTAATTCACCTGTTTCTGTTGCCCATTCATTCCAAATACTAACGCCATTATCTGTTAGGTATTTTGTATTTGTATCGCCTTTTAAGAACCAAAGTAGCTCATGAATAATCGATTTAGTATGTAAACGTTTTGTAGTGACTAAAGGCAAGCCTTCTTGTAAATCAAAACGTAGTTGGCGGCCAAATAAAGAGCGTGTACCCGTGCCTGTACGATCTCCTTTTTCACAACCTTTCGTTAAAGTTTCTTCCAATAATTCTAAGTATTGTTTCATAACTCTAAATTTCCTTTTTAGAACGGTAAGCTAATACTAACAATAATGCACCTAATAAAATAAGCGGTGTGGATAAGATTTGCCCCATCGTTAACCAATCTAAAGCTAGATAACCTAAGTGTTCATCTGGCACACGGTAAAATTCTACGATAAAGCGAAAAATACCATAAAAAAGCGCGAAAAGTCCCGATGCTGCACGGTAAGGTCGAGGCTTAAGGGTAAAAATCCATAAAATTAGGAATAAAACAACACCTTCTAAAGCTGCTTCATATAACTGCGAGGGGTGTCTTGGCTCAAAACCCGCACCAGGAAAAATAAACGCCCAAGAAACATCCGTTGTTCTTCCCCAAAGTTCTGCATTAATAAAGTTACCTATACGCCCAGCTAATAAACCCAAAGGCACTACTGGCATTAAGAAATCAGCCATCGTAAATAGCGTTGAATTATGTTTTCTGGCAAATATCCACAGCGCTATCATCACCCCTAAAAACCCACCGTGAAATGACATGCCGCCCTGCCAAATTCTAATCAACATTAAAGGATCATCCAGCAATTGGCCAAAGTTGTAAAACAACACATAACCAACCCTTCCACCTAAAATAACCCCCATCGCTGCATAAAAAATTAAGTCCTCTAAGGCTTCAGCTTTTATCGGTGAATTCTTTTTGCTAACGCGTAAACTTAACAAAAACCAAGCAGCGCCAATACCGATTAAATACATAATGCCATACCAATGTATTTTTACTGGGCCAAGGCTAAGTGCAACAGGATCTATAATTGGGTAAGTCAGCATAGTGCGGTTAATAATTATTGTGGATAAATTTGTTTATCATACCCCTAGCGATTTAAAAATTCACTACTACTATCCATTTTAATAATTAAATGCCCACATAAGCATTGAAATTGTATAGGATATAGCCTCTACTTTATTACACTTAAAAATAACAATAAAACTATGCCTAAATTTAAGCCTATTTTCCTTATTATTTCAATAACTCTAGTAGGGCTACTTTCTGGTTGTGCTCAAAAAACCAAAATTGCTATGTTACAACCTGCGGACATTGATATAAAAGCCAAAAATATTGCCGTACTGCCCTTTAAAAATGACCGTAAAACAGGCTTAACAGGTAAATTAGAATCTACTTTGACTCGTGTTAGCTTTAATGGAAAACCTTATTTTAATGTTGTAGACCGTAGAGATATTAAAAATACAATAAAAGAACAAAAGCGCCAAAATAATGGTTTATTTAATGAAAATTCAGAAGTTGAGGTAGGTTCTTTAATGGGCGCAAGTGCGCTTATTTCTGGAAGTATCTTATCGATTACTAAAAATGATCAACGTCATCGAGAAGATCGCCGGAAATGTAAAAAGAAATCCTGTTATGACTATACTGTTAGCTGTACAAAACGTAGTATCAATTTATCTGCCAATATCCGTGTGACTAACGTAACCTTAGGAACTGTTCCTTATAGTGATTCTATTAGCCGAACATTAACCACAAAACACTGCTCTGACGATACCGTTATGCTGCCTTCAAAAGAACAAGGAGCACAGCGCATTGCCGAGCAAATTGCACAACAATTTATCTACAAGTTAAAACCTAATTATGTTGATATTCAAATTACTTTATTAGATAGTAAAGATATTGATTACTCTGATCGTGAATCTTCATTACTCAGTAATGGCTTAAAATATATAGCACACAAACGCTTTGATAAAGCAGATCAATTACTCACTGAATTAGTTAGCTCAACGCAATATAAATCCTATGTAGCTGCCTATAATTTAGGTGTTGTTAAAGAAGCTAAAGGAGATCTAATACAAGCTAATAAATATTATCGCCTTGCTGATAAATTACAAATTGAACCTATTGAAGAAATTAATCGAGCGATTATTAGAATTCAAACAGCACTCATTAAAAATAAAAAAGCTCACCATCAAGTCACAAGAAACTTATCTAAATAGTCTCTTTTAAACTCTAACTTTAAAGCTTATTTTTTATAAACTCAATGAAGACAAAATTATTTTTTATCCCTTTTATTTTATTATTATCAGCTTGCCAAAATAGCCCCTCGGTAAAGCAGGATACTATTAAACCTACAACAAGTATCCCTAGCTGGATTAATAACCCACCGAGTGACTCTGGTAATTTTCTTTATGGGTCAGGGGCTGCTGATACTAAAAAGCAAGCTATTAGCGAAGCCTTAGTTGATTTAAGTTCTAAGCTCGGTATTCATGTTGAATCTAAATTTCAGAGCAATACTAAAGTGACTGAGTATGGCTATGAGTCAGTAGAAAAAAATGCTGAAAGTCAGATTAAAACCGAAGTTAAAGACTTATCCATTAACCAATATCAAATAGAGAAAGTTTACTCTCCTTCCCCTATACAGTTTTATGTTCTATTAAAAACAGATAAAACACTGTTATACACAGCTTATAAAGATGAGTTAGAACAAGCATTATCGCTTCATCAAGCAGCCCAAATAACTTATAAAAAATCAGGAAAATATGAACGTTATCAACAGGCTTGTAAAAATAAACTCAGCCTTACTGCATTTAATAGAAAACTTTCCGCTGCAAAAACTTTAAATCCTGAAATGCGCTTGCGTACATTTCAAGCCTACGAAAATAAGGTTGATCAACAATTTAGAATAGCCAAACGCCAATTAAATTTTAATATTCATTTTGCGGATAATAATAGTAAAGCTTTTTCAAAGCCCTTATCCACGGCACTTGCTAAAGCTGATTTATGGAAAAACCATTCCAAGAGTTTAGTTATTAAACTTAGCTCTTCTGCAAGATTCAATCAAGCTAGTGGTTTTTATATTGGCCGCTATTTATTAGATTTAAAAATCTATGATGGACAGCACCTTATAGGAGGTAAACAAATTAATTTAAAAGGGGCTAGTTTGCAAAGTAAAAATGGAACGCTTGCACCAGCCATCAAAAAATTAACTAAATTGATCAAAAAAGAAGGTTTGTGGAAAACATTAGGCTTACAAGAAGTTGAGTGCCAATAATGTAACTTCTCATTATCCACAGGATCGAACTCCTGAATAAATGGAACGCAGGTCTTTAGCCTGCATTGATTCAGTGGCAGGCTAAAGACCTGCGTTCCAGTACCCGTTGATAATGAGAAGTTACCCAATAATTAAAAGCTCTATGTAAAATAATTCTGTGGATAAGTTGTGTATAAAGAAAGAATAAAGAATTATTATCGATAATAAAGTTAAATTTACTAACCTTAGCCATAGTGGTACATAAATTAAAAAGAAAAACAATGATGCCAATGACTGCAACTGAAGCAAGAAAAAACTTTTTTGAGTTAATCAAGCAGACAAATAAGCAACATGAAATTATTAAAGTTCAGCATAACCCAGGCAATACCATCATTATGTCTGCCGATGGCTACGAAAGCTTACAAGAAACACTAAACCTTTTATCTCAACCTGGTTTTCAGCAAACCTTCAATAAGTCTATTCAACAAGCAGATTCAGTAAGTTTTGAAGAGGTCTTCGGGGAAGCTCTGTGAGTTGTGATCGCTATCAGATTGATTTTACCAAAACCGGCCAAGCTAATTGTCGTCTAATATTCATTAATAAGGTTTTCTAATGGAATAGATAGCTTTGAGTGTAATTTTCGTATCATATTCAAAGATAAACCTCTTTGATAATTTAAAACTTCCGACACTCTTCCTCGCCCACCAATATAAGGCTCTAAATCTTTTCTGGAAAGCTTCATCTGTTCCATTCTAAATTTAATAGCTTCAATTGGGTCAGGTGGAAGAATCGGGTAGTGAACACTTTCGTAATCATCTACTAAGATTAAAAGAATATCTAATTTATCCCCCGCTTCAGTATCTTCATTTGCTCCCCAGCATTTTTCAATTTCTGCAAGAGCGTGGTTGTAATCTTGTTCTGTTTTAATTGGCTGAATATTCATTCATACTACCTCTGCATTAATTTCATCATATTGTTTATGCGTACCAATAAACCTAATAAAACAAGCCTGACGACCATAGTCAATAGAAACAATTAACCGATATTTATTTCCTGAAATATTAAATACAACTCTATTATTTTTCAAAATACTGGCTGAACGAAACTGCTCTTTTATTTTCTGAGGTGTTTTCCACGTTGCTCTCAATGTTTCTCCATGCCAAACTTCTAATGAAGATTTAGAGTCCATATATTGAGGAGAGGATTCCAAAAATT
>JAQRMR010000056.1:0-1852 GCA_028599115.1 Methyloprofundus sp. | reverse complement strand
GTCGTATTTCAGCGGGATTTTTCGACGCGTAGCAGAGCAAAATATCCGACTGAAAATACCTTGTTGGACGAAGCTGCTATTAGATAATAGGCGACAGACCACGTTTAATTTTTAATATAAACTAAACTTTGAAAACGAACTGCGCTTCCCGCGATCAGGTGGAGTGCCTTGTTAGCACTTGCTCTTCGAGTCGCTCAGCTAACCAAAGTTTTATTATAGACTGTCGTGTTACACCTATTCGGTTTGCTTCCTTGTCTAAGGAGTCAACTATCCAAACAGGAAAATCTACATTGACCCTTTTTTGTTTTTGGTTTGGGCGTTTTAAAGTAGATAAATCAAGATTACTCATAATATCTTCATCATTATCATCAAACTTTTTATCAAAAATTTCAGCTTTCATATAGCTTTACCTCCGACTTTCGTGATCGTCGAACAGAAATTATTCTGATGTTACTATCACGATAGGTTATAACAGCCGACCAATGTTTGCTACCAATACAGCCAATTATTAAAAATCGAGGCTCACTATCAGATGTGGCTTGAACTTCAACGAGATCAGGATCATTCCAAAGTGCTTGAGCAGACACAAAATCAATATTATGCTTACTTAAATTTGAAGCACTCTTTTCATCATCAAATTCAAAATTATTCATGATATAAAATATATACCATAATTATATATTTTTCAAGTTAGATTGATAGCTGCTAACGTTTAACATCACCAGCAAAATAAAGAAAGAATAGAGGACAGACCCAATGTCAGTAAGTTAAGCCTAATTCATTGATTATGCTAAAATAAAAGCCTACATTACACATAAAAACACAGCAGCATAAAGCATTGGAAAATTCAATAAAAAATATTTATGAAGGACTAAATAATACCATAAACAGTTTTTCATTTATGGATAAATACCGTCTTTCAAAAACCGCTTTTACCCGTAATCGTACTCTGAATTTTCCAACTCTCATACTCTATTTTCTCAACCTCAGAAAGCATTCAAATCAAGTCGAACTCGACCAGTTTTTTAAGGGGGTTAATAATGGAAAAGAGGCCTCTCAAGTCATTACAAAATCCGCTTTTTTTCAAGCCAGAAAAAAACTTTCTTATACGGCATTTATCAATCTTAACTGGCAAATTATAAGCTCTATTTACAAGTCTCCAGAAAACCTGAAAACATGGCGAGGATTTCGTCTTTGTGCGGTGGATGGTTCTTCCATGCGCCTCCCGAATACACCAGATATTACCGCTCATTTTGGGATCCAAAAAGGGAAAAAAGGACAAGCTGATTGTACGATGGGAATGGTATCAGTTTTTTACGATGTCCTGAATCATTTGGTGATCGATTCGGGCATTAATCCTAATGGTTATTCGGAGCGAAAATGCATCCCAGATCACATGAAACATAGCACTCAAAATGACTTGACGATTTATGATAGAGGCTATCCTGCCTTTTGGCTTTATGTCTTTCATATTCAACAGAAACATTTATTTTGCATGCGAACAAAAACCAAGCAATTATTAGTCGTCAAAAAGTTTATAAAAAGCAATAAAAAGGAAGAAATTGTTGAAATAAAACCCAATAGAACCTCGACTCAAACCTGTCTTGAAAAAGGCTTGCCAACGGCAACGATCAAGCTTAGATTAGTGCGTGTTGAGCTACCTAATGAGGTTGAAGTATTGGTAACAAATTTGATGGATACTGAGACTTATGAAGCAGATTTATTTAAGGAGCTTTACCATCTTCGCTGGGGCATTGAAGAAAACTATAAACGCTTAAAACAGTGGGTAGAAATAGAGAACTTTTCAGGTAAATCTGCCCTATCGGGTCAACAGGATTTTTATGCCAAAATT
>JAQRMR010000055.1 GCA_028599115.1 Methyloprofundus sp. | reverse complement strand
TGTGAATTAGCCCAAGGTTATGGTATTGCAAAACCGATGCCAGCAGAAAATATACCCCAATGGGTCAATGCTTGGCTCTCCGAAGAGCATTGGTCTTTATAACCATGCGTTTTGTAACTTCTCATTATCAACGGGTACTGGAACGCAGGTCTTTAGCCTGCCGCTAAATCAATGCAGGCTAAAGACCTGCGTTCCATTTATTCATGGGTTCGATCCTGTGGATAATGAGAAGTTACTGCGTTTTAATTTAAACACTTGTTATAGAGAGACATTCCAAAAGCAGTGCTATTTTAAAGGTTAAATTTCACCCTGTTTCAACGCGAAAAAGGTCATTCATAAATAGCTAACGTATAATGGCAGCATCAATGCAATTTATTCACTCTTTATCAGCACCATGCAAAAAAAAGCCATTATTCTTCTTTCAGGCGGTTTAGATTCCGCGACTGTTTTAGCTATCGCCAAAAAACAAAATTACCAGCTTTACGCTTTAAGTTTTGACTATGGCCAAAAACATAATGTCGAACTTGAGTCAGCTAAGCTGCTTGCCAAAGAATATCAGGTGATGGAACATAAAATCATCAAGCTTGGCTTAGGTGAAATTGGTGGTTCAGCATTAACCGATGAATCTCTACAAGTACCCACCACAGAACAAAAAGGTATTCCTATCACTTATGTCCCAGCAAGAAATACCGTATTTCTTTCTTTTGCTTTAGGTTGGGCTGAAGTACTCAATGCACAGGATATTTTTATTGGTGTCAATGCCGTTGATTATTCTGGCTACCCTGACTGCCGCCCTGAATTTATTAGCGCTTTTCAAACTTTAGCGAATTTAGCCACAAAATCAGGGGTAGAAGGTCACGCAATCGAAATACATGCTCCGCTCATTCATTTAAGTAAAGGCGATATTATTAAAGAAGGAACACGTTTAGGCGTTGATTACGCACAAACCATTTCTTGTTATGCAGCTAAGCAATCAGGCCAAGCTTGTGGTGAATGCGACTCATGTAGGCTTCGTCATGAAGGTTTTGTGCAAGCCGGCATTCCTGACCCGACACCCTATGTATAAAACGGCTATAATTACCTCTAAAAAAATGGCGACACTAGTGAGGAAAAATAATGACCCAAAAGTATGATGTTTTAATTATAGGCGGCGGCATGGTCGGTGCAACGGTTGCTTGTGCTTTAGGCAATAGTTCTCTCAGTGTTGCATTGGTTGAGCAAACCACCCCTGAAGCATTTTCAGCCGAGCAAGAGCATGATATGCGCGTCTCCGCACTCAGCATTGCTTCGCAAAAAATATTACAAACGATTGGCGCTTGGGATGCTGTGCTTAATATGCGCAGCTGCCCTTTTAAACGTATGCGCGTTTGGGAAACGGCTGGCGATACAGAATTTAATAGCACCGCAATTGATTATGATGAACTGGGGTTTATTGTAGAAAATCGCGTCACTCAACTCGCTTTATTAGAGCGTGTGAAAGACTTTAAGAATGTTACCTTGTTATGTCCTAGCCGTATTAAGGATCTGCAATATCAAGAGGGTCATACCACCGTCGAGCTTGAAGATGGCACTAGCTTATCGGCAAAAGTAACGGTCGGTGCAGATGGCGGCCAGTCTCGACTTAGACAAGTCGCTAATATTGGTGTGACTAGCTGGGATTACCAACAGCATGCCATGGTGATTAATGTAGAAACAGACTATGAGCAGCAAGATATCACTTGGCAGCGTTTTGTTGCTACAGGACCACAAGCCTTTTTACCTTTAAGTGGCAAAAATGGCTCGATTGTTTGGTACAACACCCCTGAAGCCGTTAAACGCTTAAAAACGCTAGCTTATGATGCGCTGATTGCGGAAATGACTGAAACCTTCCCTGATTGTCTCGGTAAAATCACCAAAGTACTTGGAGTTGCCAGTTTCCCTCTAAAACGCCAACATGCACAAGCGTATGTTAAACAAGGGCTTGCTTTGGTGGGTGATGCGGCACACATGATTAACCCACTGGCTGGACAAGGCGTGAATATCGGCTTATTAGATGCCGCGAGTTTAGCAGAAGTTTTATTAGATGCTGACAAAGCCGGTAAAGATATTGCTGACATGACAGTATTAAAACGCTATGAGCGCTTACGCCGTAATGAAAACCTAAAAATGATGACCGTTATGGATGTTTTTTATCGGGCTTTTAGCAATCAAAACTTGCCGCTTAAATTTTTAAGAAATTTAGGCTTGGGTTTAGCAGAACGCATTACACCGCTTAAAAATAAAGTCATGCGTGGAGCAATGGGCTTAGAAGGCAAGTTACCAAAATTAGCCAAAGGCGAGAGCATTCTGTAATCATGAATAATTCTATTGCCTTTCGTACTATTTTATTTAAAGAAATTCGCCGTTTTACACGTATTTGGCCGCAAACTTTATTGCCCCCTGCGATTACGACTTCTTTATATTTTTTGATTTTTGGCCAATTAATGGGCGAACGTATTGGGCCTATTAATGGCGTCAGCTATATCGACTATATTGTGCCGGGCATTATCTTAATGTCGGTGATTAGTCACTCCTATTCCAATGTGGTGTCTTCTTTTTATTCCACTAAATTTCAGCGCCATATCGAAGAACTACTGGTTGCGCCAGTCCCCAGTTGGGTTATATTAACGGGCTATATTGGCGGTGGCGTAACGCGTGGTTTATTGGTTGGCGCGGTTGTTACTGGCATTTCCATGATTTTCACTACGCTCAGTGTCACTAATCTTTACCTTAGTATTGGGGTTGTTATCCTAACATCGCTTCTTTTCTCATTAGCGGGTTTTATCAATGCTGTTTTTGCTGATAGCTTTGATGATATTTCGATTATTCCCAATTTTGTTTTAACCCCTCTAAGCTACTTAGGCGGGGTATTTTATTCCGTTGCTATGCTGCCAGAAATATGGCAAAAAATTGCTTTTGCTAATCCTATTTTATATATGATTAATGCCTTCCGTTATGGCTTAATTGGCTTGTCTGATATTGATGTCACTGTCGCTGTTAGTATTAGCTCTGGCTTTATTGTCCTATTATTTACTTTTTGCCTATGGTTGCTGCATAAGGGGATTGGTATTAAGAACTAGGAGCCTGCCGACTCATAACCAGTAGCCCGTATGAAATGCAGTGTAATATGGGCTACCGGTAGATACTCTAGCCTTTCTATTTCAGCACCGTTTCATTTCACAGGATACACTTTGAGCCTATTTAAAAAAATCATTCATGAATGCTTAAGCTACCTCATTGCGTTATTAAAACTAGTTATTTTTATATCCCTTTTAGCCATCGCTAAAGTCACTTTGCGTACCAACCCAGATATTGCTATTCCTGTACTAAGTACCGCTGCCGCTATCTTTTTCCTTTGGCTCTTTGCGCCTAAAATTAAATCTTTCTTAGACCTTTAACGGCAAAAATTAGTGACTATGAACAAAAGTATTGAAATCATTAGTTTTACTCAGCTATCCATTGCTCTAATCCCAGTTTTACTGGTGCTGCTGATTTTTACCCGCTGGTCTTTAAGCATTAAAAAACCAATTTATGCACTGTTACGCATGTTTTCTCAATTATTATTGATTGGCTATGCTTTAAGTTTTATTTTTGATTCAGAAAGCAGCTTGTTTATTTTATTAGTGCTGTGTTTTATGTGCATGACATCCAGCTGGATTGCCTTAGGGACCGTAGCGGAATATAGGCTGCGTTTTTACCAATATACTTTAGCCGCAATTAGCTTAGGTGGTGGGCTCACTTTACTACTAATTACCCAAGGTACCTTACAACTTACCCCTTGGTATGAACCACACTACATGGTGCCTATTGCGGGGATGATCTTTGCTAATTCTATGAACAGCGTCAGCCTAGCTGCAGAGCGATTACATGCTGAATTAGCGCATCACGATACCTTTATTCAAGCGAGAAATATTGCCTTCCAAGCGGCTATGATCCCCGTCGTAAACTCTTTATTTGCAGTTGGTTTAGTCTCTTTACCGGGAATGATGACTGGGCAAATATTATCCGGCACTTCGCCTTTTGTGGCTGCACGCTATCAGATTATGGTGATGGCAATGGTGTTTGGCTCATCGGGTTTATCGACAGCACTTTACTTAAGTCTTGTTAAATCTTTTTATCGCCGAGAGAATAAGTTATGAGCTTTAAAAATGCATCGTTCTTTTCATATACATCCGCCATCCAAAGTCATTTAAACCGGCATCAACGAATTTTACGCATTATTTTAGCGGCCAGCCCAGGGCAGTTAAAACCGCATATTAAAGATTGTGTGATTAATGATAATGGCAGGCTATTAGTTTATGTCAGTTCGGCTGTTTGGGCATCTCAGTTACGTTTTTTAACGGCGCAAATAAAAGCAGCAGTGAACGATCAGAGCAATGAAAGAATTCAGCAAATTCGGATTAGAGTGTTAAATCCTGAGCCTTTTAAAGCAACAGTAGAAGAGAAAAAGATTTTCCCTTCCATGCAGAGTATTGATTTAATTAAGAGTAGCGCGGAGGGCTCCTCTGATAGTAAGCTAAAAGATGCTTTATTAAGCTTAAGTAATACGCTTAAAAAACATTCGTAATTTCTTTAATCTCCAGCCCTAGTTTCAGCTGAACGCATAAAGGCAATGGGCGCATCCTCTTCATCTTCAAATGTTACCATTTCCCATGCATCTGGCTCTGCCAGTAAAGCCCTTAATAACTGATTATTTAAACCGTGCCCTGATTTATAGCCTTGATATTCACCAATCAAGCTATGTCCTAGCAAATATAAATCACCAATTGCATCTAACATTTTATGCTTTACAAATTCATCGGCATAACGCAAACCACCTTCATTAATAATCTTGTCGTCATCAATCACAATGGCGTTGTCTAAGCTTCCACCTAAGGCAAGGTTATTCTCCCTTAAAAACTCAATATCCTTCATAAAGCCAAAAGTACGCGCTCGGCTAACTTCCCTTACAAAGGTTGTAGAAGAAAAATCCATTGTCGCTGTTTTCACATCATCTTCAAAAGCAGGGTGCTCAAAATCAATAGTAAAGGTCACTTTAAAGCCATCCATCGGCAAAAATGCGGCCCACTTATCACCATCCGTTACTTTTATTTCTCGTTTAATTTTGATGTATTGCTTAGGTGCAGATTGCTCTTTTACGCCAGCAGACTGTAAAAGAAACACAAAAGGCCCTGCACTACCATCCATAATCGGGACTTCTGCAGCAGATACATCAATCAAAGCATTATCAACCCCTAAACCCGCCATAGCAGAAAGTAGGTGCTCAATTGTCGATACTTTTACACCGTCTTTAACTAGCGTCGTTGATAAAACCGTTTCACCCACCATATAAGGCGTTGCATCAATCGTTACCGGCTCATCCAAATCCACCCGTCTAAATTTAATACCTGTATTTTCGGCAGCTGGATGAAGCGTTAAATAAATTTTATCGCCTGTGTGTAAACCCACACCCGTTGCTCTAATTGTATTTTTTAATGTTCTTTGTTTTATCATTAACTGTGCAACCTATATGCCTAACTTTAGCTACCTAAACAAGAATTATTCCATGTCTCCATGGAGTATTCTTTTATTTTAGGCATATCTTAACAACTTACTCACAACATTAAGCAAAAATTAATCTGCTTGTCTTCTTAAAAAAGCAGGAATATCTAAATAATCCATATCTGTATTACTTTTTGGCTGCGCTCCAAAGCGAGTTTCTCTACTTTCTGTGGTTTTACGTGTTGCTGTTGGTGTATCAAAACTAGAGTAATCCGTCCCCGATGGTGTTGCTGTCGCCGCTGTTACTGCAGGAGGAACAAGTTTAACCGGTTTATTCAATGCCGCCCCTTTAGTTGCGCCCATTCCAGTCACAACAACGGTGACTTTAATATCATCACCTAAAGTTTCGTCTACCGCTGTACCTATCTTAATAACGGCATCGTCTGAAGCTAAATCATGCACAATATTCCCGACTTCATCAAATTCAGAAATCCCCATATCAACTGCAGATATGTTCACTAAAATACCGCGTGCACCTTGCAGATTAATGTCTTCTAATAAAGGACAAGAAATCGCTTTTTCTGCCGCAACTCTTGCTCTATTTTCACCATTTGCCTGCCCCGTTCCCATAATCGCAGCCCCCATATCAGACATGACTGTTTTTACATCAGCAAAATCTACATTGATAATACCCGGGGATGTGATTAACTCAGTAATACCCTGTACAGCATCCAATAAAACATCATTAACCGCGCCAAAAGCTTTGTTCATTGATGCATTAGCACCAAGTACTGGTAATAATTTCTGATTAGGAATGATAATCAATGAATCAACAAATTTTTCTAATTCTGCAACACCTAACTCTGCCACCTGTTGTTTTTTATTCCCTTCAAAGTCAAAAGGTTTAGTCACAACAGCAACTGTTAAGATATTTAATTCTTTGGCAATTTCAGCAATCACAGGAATAGCGCCTGTTCCAGTACCACCACCCATACCTGCCGTTAAAAACAGCATATTGGCACCTTCTAAAACATCTCGAATTAAATCTTTATTTTCTTCAGCCGCTTCTCTACCCACTTCTGGATTAGTTCCTGCGCCTAATCCTTGGGTTAGTTCTGCTCCTAATTGAATAACACTTTCAACATCTAATCGACGTAGTGCTTGTGCATCCGTATTAGCACAAATAAACTCCACGCCTTCTACATTTTTATTTTGCATGTAATTAACAGCATTACCGCCGCCGCCGCCGACACCAACTACTTTAATAACTGCATTTTCCAGTCCTAAGTCCATTAACTCATATTTCATAATTACCCCCTAAATTTATCTTGATTAATTTTTTTAAATAAATACTTGCAACACTTTAAAAATTTCTTTGAAACCAGCCTTTCATTTTAGAAAAAGTACCTTCTCCAGAGTCTGTTAGCTGCTCACTGCTAACAACATGATCTCTTCCATACAACAATAACCCCACTCCCGTCGAATGAATTGGATTCTCTACGACATCTGTCAACCCAATAATATGCTGTGGCACGCCTAAGCGGACTGGCATATGAAAAATTTCTTCCGCTAATTCAATAAGCCCTGTTACCTTAGAACTCCCGCCCGTTAAGATAATTCCTGCTGCCATTAAGCCCTCATAACCACTACGTCTTAATTCAGCTTGCACTAATAACATTAACTCTTCATAACGCGGCTCTATTATTTCCGCTAGATTTTGCTTGGAAATCTTTCTGGGAGGTCTATCACCGATACTCGGTACATCAATCATTTCATTGGCATCTGCTAATTGAGTCAGCGCACAGGCATAGGATTTTTTAATTTCTTCCGCACTTTGAGTTGGTGTACGCAAAGCGACAGCAACATCGTTAGTGACTTGATCACCCGCAATAGGAATAACAGCAGTATGCTTAATCGCTCCTTGTGAGAAAATCGCAATATCTGTTGTACCGCCACCAATATCGATTAAACAAACACCCAGCTCTTTTTCATCGTCAGTTAACACTGATGAGCAAGAAGCAAGCTGCTCTAAGACAATATCATCGACTTCCAGCTCACATCGACGAATACATTTAATGATATTTTGTGAGGCACTCACACTACCGGTCACCATATGAACTTTCGCTTCCAAGCGTATTCCCGACATACCAATAGGTTCCTTAATCCCCTCTTGCATATCAATAATAAATTCCTGAGGCAAAATATGCAGTATCTTTTGGTCTGCTGGTATAGCTACCGCTCGAGCAGAATCAATCACTCTGTCGATATCATATTGCGTCACTTCTTTCTCTCTAATAGCAACAATTCCGTGCGAATTAAGACTTTTAACATGGCTTCCAGCAATCCCTGCATAGACCGATCTGATTTCACAACCGGCCATTAATTCAGCTTCTTCAATGGCACGCTGAATGGAAATTACCGTTGCTTCAAGGTTAACGACCACCCCTTTCTTTAAACCACGAGAAGGAGTAGATCCAATACCGATCACTTCTATTTCGCCTTCTTCGTTGAGTTCTCCAACGATTGCAGCAACCTTAGAGGTTCCTATATCCAATCCTACAATTAAATTACGACCTATTTGTTTCACCATGACCTCTGCCTTTAATTCGCCTTATCAAATTAAAATTTCTTATTGCTTATTGCTTATTGCTTACCAGTGTATTTTTGTATTCTTTTGCCAGTTAACTGCATATCCATTGGGGTAACGCATATCTATATGGGCTATCTGGTTCACTTTTTTTCCTAGCACCGTTAATGTCTGTATTAACTGCTTAAATTTCTCTAATGGTTCGACACGTCCCAGCTGAATTTGCATACCATTTTTCAACCGTAAAAACCAAGATAATCGTTTATTTACCCTAAACTCGGCTAACTCCAAATCATGCTTTAATAATGCTCGCTTCATGCCTTGCATCGTTAATAAATATTCTTTTTGCAGTCCATCTGGCGTATTTAATACGGGTAAGACTTTAAACCCGTCTATATTAAGTGGCTTAAACACTTCAGAGCGTGCATTTAATAGTTCATTTTCTCGCCAACGCACAACTGGGGTCTGCTCATACACCTTAAGTTCTAATCGATTAGGCCATACTCGCTGCACGAGTACTTTATCTACCCAAGGCAAGCTCATTACGGCTTGCTGTATTGCAGGCAAATCAACCCAAAAATAGCCGGTATTTAATAATGGGCTAATTTTTTCTTTAATTGCTTCTTTTTTAATATATTGGAATTCTCCTCCTACTCGTACATAACGAATTGGGTGGAAATCCTTCACAAAATTGATAATCAACATGCTGCTGACAAATAAAGCCGCTAACATGAATAGGCTAAGTCCTAATTTATCGCTTATTTCTTCAGTCATTACGCTGACTCGTTGCTAAAATTCTTAGCACTAACTCATCAAAACTCATCCCTGCATGCTTTGCTGCCATCGGCACTAAGCTATGATCCGTCATCCCTGGAACCGTGTTTACTTCAATTAATTGGCGATGGCCTTGTTCATCAATAAATACATCCACCCTGCTCCAGCCACTCACACCAATAATTTCACAGGCTCTTAATGCTAAAGCTGCTAACTCCGACTCTTGCTCAACAGTTAAACCAGCTGGGCAATGATATTGCGTGGTATTAGCACGATATTTAGCATCAAAATCATAAAAAACATGCGGGGTTTCTAAACGAATTACTGGCAATGCTTTTCCTGCCAAAATACCTACCGTATATTCTTGCCCCGTTACCCATGCCTCTGCATACACATCACATTGGTATTTTGCCGCTTCTTGCCATGCAAGGAGTAACTCTTGTTTATTTTCTGCACGGCTCATGCCTAAACTCGAACCTTCTTCTGCTGGTTTAACTATCACAGGAAAGTTTAATGTTTGAGCGCAACGTTCAACATCTTGCTCAGTCTGCAATACATACCATTTAGGCGTGGGTAATTTAGCCCCTTGCCAACAAAGTTTAGTACGCAATTTATCCATACTCAGAGCTGAAGCTAAAACACCACTCCCTGTGTAAGGTATATTTAATGTTTCTAAAACAGCTTGTACAACGCCATCTTCACCACCACGCCCATGAAGCACATTAATCGCACTATCAAAATCTTGTCCACGCAAAGCATCTAAAACACTCTTTTTTACATCAACTGCAATCGCATTAATTCCGCTACGAATAAGTGAGTCATAAACAGCCATGCCACTCTTTAAAGAAATGTCACGCTCGGCTGCGTAACCTCCCATTAGAACGGCAACTCGGCCAAAATTTTCCACTTGCTTCATTATCCTGGCTTCCCGACCATGCAAACTTCTGTTTTTAACAACACATTTTGTTTTTTATAAACTTCATTCTGAACATAAGTAATGAGCTGTTCAATATCTGCAGCCGTTGCACTTTCCGTATTGACAATAAAATTTGCATGTTTTGTCGAGACTTCAGCACCGCCTATTTTGTATCCTTTTAACTCGCTAGACTCGATTAACCGTGCCGCATAATCATTTTCAGGGTTTCTAAAAACAGAGCCACAACTGGGTAAATTAGTTGGCTGCGTTGCATTCCGTTTTGCCAATAATTCTTTAATTCGCTCTTGGCCTTTTTGGTCTTTAGCCCGCTCCAGCTTTAATATTGCCGACATAAAACAAGCATCATCTATGCCATTTACCGAACGATACCCTACTGCAAATTTATCTGCTGTTTTACTCACTATTTTCTGACCTGGTTTCTGTACTTCAACCTGCTCAACCAACGACCATGTTTCTGCGCCAAAAGCACCTGCATTCATTTTTAACGCGCCACCCATTGTTCCCGGAATACCAGCAAAAAACTCTGCATTACTTAAGTTATTTTCTGTACAAAAACGAGCTACATGCGCACAAGGCACTCCACACTCAACATACAAATGTGTTTCATCAAGCAATTTCATTTGCTTAACTTTACCCCGTGTATTGATCACAGTTCCTGTCAGGCCCCCATCTCGAATTAATAAGTTACTGCCTAGGCCTAGCCAAAAAACCGGTTCATTTTCATCTAATTGCTCAATAAACAATTCTAAATCGGCTTTATCACTTGGGATAAACATTTTTTCTGCTTCACCACCCACACGCCAACTGGTATATTTCGCCAGTTTTTCATGGTGCAATATTCGCCCAGCTATTTGGCGCTTAGGCATATTCATTTCTGCAAAATCTCAGTTATTTTTGCTGGTAACTCCGTCGCAATATGCCCTACATTGCCCGCGCCCATTGTTAATAGAGCGTCTCCATTGCGCAGTAACCCCGCTAAAATTTCCGGCAAATCGTCTGTATTTTCTACAAAAATAGGGTCAACCTGCCCACGCATACGTATTGCTCTACTTAATGCTCGCCCATCCGCACCCTCTATAGGCTCTTCTCCCGCGGCATAAACCTCTAATAAAACTAACACATCAACAGCCGATAAGTTGTTGACAAAATCTTCAAATAAATCCCGTGTCCGCGTATACCGATGCGGTTGGAAAACAACGACGGAACGTTTATCAGGCCATGCCTGCTTTAATGCTTGTATTGTCGCTTTTGCTTCAGTCGGGTGATGTCCATAATCATCGACTAAAGTTACGCTACCTTCTGCTAATGCTAGCTCACCATTTAGCTGAAAGCGCCTTCCGACACCACTAAATTCGGCTAAGCTTTTTATAATCGCAGCATCTTTTGCTTTTAATTCAGTCGCTATCGTAATAGCCGCTAAAGCATTCAGCATATTATGCTCGCCCGGCATATTGAGAATCACTTGCAAATCTGCATGCTCATCCCATCGCTGTACTGTAAATTTAGTGCATAAACCTTCTTGCTGTACATTGATCGCTCTAACATCTGCACCTGCACGAGTACCATAAGTTTTAATTGGCTTAAGCACCCTAGGTAAAATATCCCGTACCCCTTCATCATCGATACACATCACAGCTAAGCCATAAAAAGGCAAATGATGTAAAAACTCGACAAAAGTATCTTTTAATCTGGCCACACTCCCTTCATAGGTTTCCATGTGGTCTTGGTCTATATTTGTGACCACAGCAATCATCGGCTGCAAATGTAAAAATGAAGCGTCACTTTCATCTGCTTCCGCTACTAAATATTGCCCTTCCCCTAACTTAGCGTTCGTTCCAGCACTATTTAATCGCCCCCCAATCACAAAAGTAGGATCCATACCTGCCTCGGCTAACATACAAGCGGCGAGACTGGTTGTGGTGGTTTTTCCATGCGTGCCTGCAACAGCGATACCAAAACGAAAACGCATAATTTCTGCCAGCATTTCTGCTCGGGGAATAACCGGAATACGCTTTTCATAAGCTTGCTTTACTTCAGCATTATTTTTATCAACGGCTGTTGATGTGACCACCACGTCTGCTTTAGCCACATTGTCAGCATGATGGCCAATAAAAAGTGTAATGCCTACTTCTTGCAATCGTTTAGTCACAGGGCTTTCTTTAATATCTGAGCCCGACACCGCGTAACCAAGGTTACATAAAACTTCTGCAATACCACTCATGCCTGTCCCACCAACACCGACAAAGTGTATATTTTGTATATCACCCAAAGGCTGGCGAATTGCTAAATGGTTAGAAATTTTCATTTAGCCACCTCAATACAATAATTAGCAACTTGCTGTGTTGCATCTAATTTAGCGCTTTGCTTTGCGGCATTTGCCATGACTGCTTTATTTTTTATCACTTCTTTAATCGTTTCTGCTAAAAAGCCAATTTCTAATTTGTTTTGCTGAATAATAATCGCCGCACCTGCATCGGATAAATACTGAGCATTCGCAGTCTGATGGTCATCAATCGCATAAGGGTAAGGCACTAAAACGGATGGAACCCCCATCGCAGCAACTTCACTAACTGTCATCGCACCTGCTCGACATATCACAACATCTGCCCACCGATAGGCCTCAGCAACATCATCAATAAATGCTGTGACTGTCGCCTGCACCTGCTTTTCTTGATAATTTTTCTCGACTTCAGACTGCATTTTGCTACCTGTTTGATGCCTTACCTCTACGGCAGCTAATAACTTTGCTGTTTCCGGCATCACTTGATTTAATTGCTGTGCGCCTAAGCTTCCCCCGATTACTAATAAATGCAAAGGCGCATGACTTGTTTTTTCTACGACTTCTTTTGCCTCTTGTAAAAAAGCCTCTCTTAAAGGGTTTCCTGTAAAAATTGCTTGCTTATCACCACTAAAACTATCCGGAAAAGCTTGTAGTACTTTTGTTGCAACTTTTGCTAATAAACGATTAGTGGTTCCAGGTACACGGTTTTGTTCATGTATGACTAAAGGAATACCTAACAATTTAGCCACTAAACCACCTGGCCCCGCAACAAATCCTCCCATCCCTAAAACCACATCAGGCTGCCTTTTCTTTAAAACAGCTCTCGCCTCTAAGCAAGATTTAATCAGCATTATTGGCATTTTTATTTTAGCTAACTTGCCTTTACCTCTTAGCCCATTAACACTCAGATAATCAATTTCTATGTTATTTTCAGGGACAATTCTGCTCTCCATCCCTTTATGCGTGCCTACCCAAGTGACTTGCCAATTTTGTTTTTGCAAATACTGGGCAACCGCTAATGCAGGAAAAATATGCCCCCCTGTGCCACCAGCCATAATAACGATGCGTTTATCCATAATGCACCTCCTTTTCTCCTGCTGATATTTTTTGCTGAACTTCTAAATTTACTCGGTATAACAGAGACATCGCAACACACATAACGATCATGCTGCCACCACCATAGCTCATAAAAGGTAAAGTCAAACCTTTAGTTGGTAACATGCCCATATTGACACCAATATTGACAAATGATTGAAGTGCAAACCAGATCCCTAGTCCATAAGCAATAAAGGCTGAAAATTTCTCTCCAACTGTCTCTGCCATGATACCAATGACAAAAGCTCGCCAAACAATGACTGTAAATAATAAAATCACCGCAAGCACACCAATAAAACCTAACTCTTCAGCTAACACTGAAAATAAAAAGTCTGTGTGTGCTTCCGGTAAATAAAATAATTTTTGCACACCCGACCCTAAACCAACTCCCGCCCATTCACCGCGACCAAATGAAATGAGAGCTTGAACCAACTGAAAGCCATCACCTAAAGGATCTTCCCAAGGGTGCAAAAAACTATTCATTCTTTTCTGCCTATACTCTGACAAAAAAATAGCCAATGCGCCTGCAAAAGTGGCTGCAATCAATAGAAAAACAAACTGCTTTAAACGCGCGCCCCCTAAAAACATCATGCCCATCGCTATCACCAAAATAACCACCGCAGTTCCCATATCAGGCTCTAGTAACAATAAACCACAGGCAATAACAATCCAGACCAATGGCCTGACTAAACCAGCCGCTTTTTCGGTAACTTGTTCTCTATGTCTTGTAACAAAACCTGCCATATAAATAACAACACTTAATTTAACCGCTTCAGATACTTGAAACCTAAAACCAGGAAGTGCTATCCAGCGAGTACTACCATTAACCTTAACACCCACTCCTGGTACTAATACTAGGATCAATAACACGCCGCCTAATGCAAAAAACCAGCCGCCATAAGCTTCCCAAAAATACATCGGCACACAATAAATACCTATCGCTGCAACCAAGCCAAGAACAATATGCATAAGCTGCCTAACCGGATAATGAAACACATCGCCCATGCTTGCTGCTCCCACATGCAATGAAGCAGAAGAAACCATTAAGTAACCTAAACAAAGCAAGCTAATAGTGGCAAAGACTAGCGCTTTATCAAAATGCGTATCACCCGCTACTAGTTTTTCCACCCAAATAGGCATCATCACATCAACGCCTCAACTTCTGAGGAAAAAAGCTTGCCTCTTTCTTTATAATTCTCAAATTGATCAATGCTAGCGCAGGCTGGCGACAACAAAACAATATTACCTACCTCCGCTATTTTTTTAGCTGTTTTAACCGCTTTTTTTAAGGTGCCTACTTCAATCACAGGGACTAAACCCTTAACAGCTTGCTTAATTAACTCTGCATCTTTACCTATAACTAGCAGTGTTTGGACTTTTTCAACTAAACTGGGCAACAACTCTGACATATTCGCCCCTTTTGCATCACCACCTGCAATCAATATTATTTTTTTACCATCAAAACCCTGTAATGCAGCCGTACAAGCACCTATATTGGTTGCTTTTGAATCATTAACCCAACGCACACCTTTAATATCTGCAACAAATTGCATTCTATGCTTTAAGCCTTTGTAATGCTTTAACGCATGACACATGCCTGGTTCGGATAAGTTAACTACCTTCCCTAAGGCTAGCGCCGCTAATGCATTAGCTTGATTATGTCGCCCTAAAATAGCGAGTTCATTAACCGCTAATATTTCTTGATCTTTGCAGGCTAAAAAACGCCCTTTTTCAGTTTGTTTAATATGATAATCAGCAGAATGATCTAAGCTGAAAGTAAGCAACTCTCTTGTGGCATCTTGCATTTTTAACACGTCTGCATCATCAGCATTAATCACCATTACACCATCACCCGCAAAAACATTTTTCTTTTGCTTTATGTAATCGTCCATGCCTGTATAACGATCTAAATGATCTTCAGAAATATTAAGTACTGTCGCTACCGTTGCATTTAATTGCGTTGTACGCTCTAACTGAAAACTGGATAACTCTAAAATATATAATTCAACTTCTTCGCCAATCAAATTTAATGCAGGTACACCTAGATTCCCACCAACAGCTACTTTAACGCCATCCGCTTTTGCCATTTCGCCCAGTAAGGTCGTTACCGTGCTTTTACCATTTGAGCCGGTAATCGCAACAATGGGTTTATTAACCGAGCAAGCTAGCAAATCAATATCGCTTAAGGCGATTACGCCTTGTGATAAAGCTTGCTGAATAACCGGCTCTTGCATAGAAACCCCAGGACTTACTACGACATGAGTTGCCAATTTAAATAAACTGCTATCAAACCCACCCGTAAAAACAGGGACATCAAGCATTTTGTCTAACAGTTCATCATTGAGTGCCGGCTTATCTCTGCTATCGACAACAGCAAATTCAATCTCTAACTGACGCAAATAATAAGCAACAGACACCCCTGTTTTTCCAAGACCCACAACCAATACCTTAGCGGTTGCTCTATCTAGAGAAAACTGACTCCTTAATCTGCTTAATATGGCATCTTTATTCATTTTTTATCTCAACTTCAACGTTGATAAACCAATCAAAACTAAAATAAAGGTGATAATCCAAAACCTAACAATCACATGTGGTTCCGGCCAACCTTTTAACTCAAAATGATGATGGATAGGTGCCATTCTAAATACCCGTTTACCACGTAATTTGAAAGAAGCAACTTGTACAATCACAGAAACAGTTTCCATAACAAACACCCCTCCCATAATCACCAGTACAATTTCTTGTCTCACTAATACAGCAACAATACCCAAAGCTGCACCTAATGCTAATGCGCCAACATCCCCCATAAAAACCATCGCTGGGTATGCGTTAAACCACAGAAATCCTAAGCCAGCACCCACTAAGGCCAAGCAAAAAACAATCAACTCCCCTGCTTGCGGAATGTAGGGAATAGCTAAATATTCTGCAAATTTCACATGTCCTGTTAAATAAGCAAAAATTGCAAAAGCTCCAGCGACCATAACCGTTGGTAAAATAGCTAAGCCATCTAAACCATCGGTTAAATTAACCGCATTACTGGTCCCAACAATCACAAAATAGGTTAATACGATATAAGTCCACCCCATATCGAGCATGACTTCTTTAAAAAATGGCACAATAAATTGTGTTTCTGCCGGCAATTCTGCCGTTTTAAATAGAAAGATTGCAGCAGTTAAAGCAATAATGGATTGCCATAAATATTTGGCTCTTGCTGATAGGCCATCGCTATTGCCTAATTTAACTTTTTTATAATCATCGATAAAACCCACAACACCAAAAGTTAAGGTTACCAATAGAGCAACCCAAACATAACGATTATTTAAGTCTCCCCACAACAGGGTGCTAGCAGCAATACTCACTAAAATAAGTGTGCCTCCCATAGTAGGCGTTCCTGCTTTTTCCAAATGGCTTTCAGGCCCATCATCTCGCACACTTTGGCCAATATTTTTATTGCTCAAACGGCGAATCATTGTTGGCCCAATCAAAAATGAAATAATAAGTGCGGTTAATGCAGCGCAAATCGCACGTAATGTTAGGTATTTAAATACCCCAAAACCCATTTCAAACTGTGCTAAATAATCAAATAAATACAATAACATGCCTAATTTCTCACCTCGTCTATCAAACTACCTACGACTACTTCCATTTTTTGTGACCTTGAACCTTTTACTAATAGCATGACATCGCTATTTATTTCTTTTTGTATCTCAGCAATTAACTCAGCTTGTGTTGTGTAATAGCTTGCTCCGTCACCGAATGCCTTTACCGTGCCTTTGGTTAATTCGCCTGTGGTAAATAATCGCTTTACGCCTGCTTGTTTAATCTGCAAACCCATGTCTATATGTACTTGTTTGCTTGCTGAACCCAACTCAGCAAACTCCCCCAATGCAAGCCAAAACTCTTTCTCTGAATCTTTTGCTGCATCCAGAGCAACCTGTAATGATGCGGGATTAGCGTTATAGCTATCATTAATCACTTGATAACCTGCCTCTGACACGCTTAACTGCATCCGTCCACTCACTGCTCCAAGCTGTTCTAAGCCTTGTTTTATTTGCTCAATATCCACACCAAGTGCTGTACAAGCGGCACTGGCAGCCAAAGCATTTTTAACATTATGCTCACCGGCCAGCGCTAAATTAATCGTCTTTTTCTTTCCCTTAATCAATAAGTCAAATGTACTAGTAAATTGTGCTTTTTTTACGCTACTTTTAATATTTTCAGCACGAATATCTGCAATGCTATTTAAGCCAAAAGTAAGACAAGTTCTTTGCCCTGCTATTGCTCGCCATAAATTAAAATAGTCATCATCCGTATTTAAAATAGCAATGCCATTTTCTGACAATGACTCTATAATCTCCGCCTTTGCTGATGCCACGCCATCAATACAACCAAAACCTTCTATATGAACTGCTGCAGCATTAGTAATTAGCGCGACATCTGGTTTTGCATAATAACTACTGTAAGCAATTTCATCCGCATGGTTTGCACCCATTTCAATTACGGCAAATTCATGCTCTGGCTTTAGGCGAAGCAAGGTTAACGGCACGCCAATATCATTATTGAAATTACCTAACGTCGATAAAACGGATGATTTCACCGCTAAAATAGCGCTAATCATTTCTTTTACCGTTGTTTTCCCATTACTTCCTGTCATTGCACATAATTTAACGTCAGCTCTCTTTCTGATTTCTGCCGCTAGTTCTGCTAATGCACGCCGTGTATCTTTAACAATAATTTGTGGTAACTTTGATGCTACTTTTTGGCTAAGTAATAAAGCACCCGCACCTGAACTTTCAGCTTGCGCTATAAAATCATGGCCATCAAAGCGCTCGCCTTTTATCGCTATATATAAAGCCTTATCAGCAAGCGTACGCGTATCAATACCGACATGACTAATCACTTTGTCTGTACCGTACAGTTCGCCTTTTACTAACTGACTAATTTCATGTAACGCAAGGTCTATCATTGATTCACTAATTCCTGCACTAAAGCCCTATCACTAAATACTGTTTTAATACCCTTAATCTCTTGGTATTCCTCATGCCCTTTACCAGCAATTAACACAACATCACCCTTTACAGCGTTATCTATCGCTTGCTTAATAGCCATTTTCCTATCCGCAATACAGCTAATCTTTTGCTGGTCCAAATTCGAGACAATGTCACTAATAATCACTTTGCTCTCTTCAAAGCGCGGATTGTCATCAGTCACGATAACTGTATCTGCCAACTGTTCAGCAATACGCCCCATTTCAGCTCGTTTGCCGACATCTCTATTGCCACCACAACCAAAAACAACACTCAACTGCTGCTGACAATGTTGCCTTAACGTCGTTAAAACTTTCTCTAAAGCATCCGGTGTATGTGCATAATCTACAACAACCAAAGCTTCATTTTTAGCTGTAAAACATTCCATTCTGCCAACAATAGGCTGCACTTTATCTGCTGCCAACACACTGCTTGATAGTGACTCGCCTTGCATTAATAAAACAGCAATGGCTGCTAATATGTTCTGTAAATTAAACTCACCTAATAAGCCTGTTTTTAACGCAGCACTCTGCTTGTTCCAGCAGACATCACAAATAATACCCTCAGCTATGTAACGAATATTTTTTGCCACTAAATCTTCATCAGCCCCAGCACCTAAACGGTAACTTAATACTTTAATTTGCGTATTAAGCCCATCTTTAATTCTCTCGGAATACTCATCATCTGCATTAAGTACCACAAACTGCAAACTTGGCCATTTAAATAATTGGCTTTTCGCTAGGAAATAATTTTCCATATTGCCGTGATAATCCAGATGATCACGACTTAAATTATTAAACACTGCGCCAACAAAATTAACTGCATTCACTCGGCCTTGCTCTAAGCCATGCGATGACACTTCCATCGCAAGTTGCTGTATTCCTTGCTTCACAAAGCCTGATATAAGCCTTTGCAAATCAAAGGCATTTGGCGTTGTGTTATTCGCTATTTGTAAATCACCATACACACCCGAACCTAATGTACCTATCACCGCTGTCGACGCTCTCATTTGCGCTAAAAATTGACTACACGATGTTTTCCCATTAGTTCCCGTAATGCCCACTACTTGTAGGTGTTTACTTGGTTCTTTATAAAACCGGTTCGCTATCAAGCCTAATTTTTCATTTAAATGCTCAATAGCAACTAATCGCTGAAAATTTAAGCCTTCAGCTATTGTTTGTCCACCTTGCACAGGGTCATATACAATTGCAGCAACACCTTTTTCAATTGCTAGCTCAGCATACTGCATACCATGCTGCTGACTTCCTGCCAGCGCAAAAAAAACGGCACCTTCCTGTATTTTTCGGCTATCTAGTTCAATTTTTGAAAATTCAACATCATTTACTACTTCTGCTAAATTTTTTAATAGTTCCGATAAATACATCATTTTATTTCTTCAGCAAAACAGCCATCGTTTTCTCTTCATCTGGTGCGATATTTAAAACTCTTAACGCCCCTGCCATAACCTTAGAAAAAATAGGTGCAGCAACCTGCCCACCGTAATATTGTCCTGCTTGTGGCGTATCAACCAATACAGCAATAACTAGCTCTGGATTACTCGCCGGAGCCATACCTACAAAAATGGATAAATATTCATTTCCGTAGCCGCCTTTACTCGCCTTTTTTACCGTGCCTGTTTTACCTGCAACCCGATAACCATCAACTCTTGCTTGGTAAGCAGTACCATCTTTATGCACCACTTTTTCAATCATTTTTCGTACTGATCGCGCTGTCTTAGCAGATAACACCTGCACTGCATATTCATCTTTTGTCCGCTTCAGCAAACTGACTGAATGTAATAAACCATCATCAGCCAATACTGTATAAGAGCGTGCTAACTGCAAAACCGACATTGATAAACGGTAACCAAATGACAAGGTTGCCTGCTCAAATTTACTCCAACCATCATATTCTGATAGAACGCCACTTGCTTCCCCTGGGAAAGCAACTGCAGGCGACACCCCAAAACCTAAGTCATGATAAAAACGCCAGAAATAATCTGCCGGCATCGATAAAGCAATTTTACTTGCCGCTACATTACTCGATTTTTTAAGCACATTACTTAAGCTTAAAATGCCATATTTATGACCATCACGAACCCAGTTACGACCAATTTTATAATCCTTAGTTGAATACAACTGCCTACGTTTAATAAACCCACCGTCCAGCGCTGCCGCTGCAACTAAGGGCTTCATTGTTGAACCTGGTTCAAAAATATCGGTAATCGCTCTATTTCTGTAACGATCTATCGTTAAATGTCGCCGCGTATTCGGGTTAAATGAAGGCTGATTAACAACCGCCAATATATTTCCCGTTTTCGCCTCCAAAATCACTAAAGATGCTGATTTTGCTTTATGTCGGCTAACACCTGCCTTTAATTCTCTATACGCTAAATACTGTAATCGCTGATCAATACTTAACTCAATATCTTGCCCTGCTTCTGGCTGCTTAATATTTTCAACACTTTGTTCTTCAATCACTCGCCTTTTACCGTCACGAATAACTAACTTACTGCCTTTTGTGCCAGTCAGCTGACTGTCGTACATTAACTCCAAGCCTTCCTGGCCTCTATCATCAATATTTGTAAAGCCTAATAAATGTGATGTCACCTCACCAGCAGGATAAAATCGCTTAAACTCCCTAATAAATCCAACACCAGGTAAACCTAACGCCTTAATCTTTTTTGCTACCTTTGGTGTTACTCGGCGCTTTAAATAAACAAACTTTCTCTGACTGTTTACATTAAACGCCCGGGCCACTTTTTTATTCGATAGCCCTAGAATTTGCGCAACCTTTCTTTTTTTAGCTCTGTTTAAGCTGGCACAATGTTCCTTAATTCTTTTACCTGCCCTAGTTTCTTTTTCATTTTCAGGAAAGTGGCAATATTGAGGGTTAACCCAAATAGACTCCACTGGTGCACTGACTGCTAAACTTTCACCATTTTTGTCTTTAATCTGCCCTCTATAAGCAGAAATAACCACCTTGCTAATATGTCGGTTTCGCCCCTGTTTTTGTAAGAAATCAATATCAACAACCTGCAGCTGTACCGCTCTAATAATTAAAGCTAACACAGCTAAAATCATTATTGCGTACAGCGTTTTTCTTCTTACTGAAAAATCTTGTTTTTTTAACTTTGGCTTAAGCATAATTTAAAGCTTGATATAAACAATTTTTTTCCGATCCAACGCAATTAATTTCATTTTTTTGCGCGCAATCCTTTCCACTCTATTATGCTCAGAAAGCATTTTTTCTTCTAAGGTTAAACGCTCCCAACTAACTTCTAATTGATCTAAAATTTGCTCTGCTTTTTGTATTTCAATAAAAGCTGTCCGCGAACTATATTTACTATAAATAACACTTAATCCCGTCAACATAAAAATTAACAATAACGCGGGCATTAACAGCTTATTCATACCAATTATTTGCGCTCAGCAATACGCATAACAGCACTACGTGCTCTTGGGTTTCCCTCTAATTCCTCTCGACCTGACTTAATCGCTTTACCGCATTTTTTTAAACGCAACAAAGCTTCTTGCTCTGCTAACATCGGTAACTTTGAATCTGTATACCGCCCGCGCGATTCATCCCGAATAAAACGCTTAACAATTCTATCTTCAAGAGAATGAAACGAAATAACAGCCATTCTGCCTTCAGCAGCCAAAACATTAACCGCCTGATTCAATACTGCTTTTATCTCATCCAACTCTCGGTTCACAGCAATTCTCACCGCTTGAAAAGACCGTGTCGCGGGGTGCTTATGTTTTTCCTTATAAGGAATTGCCGCCACCACTAAATCAGAAAATTGTTTTGTTGTTTCTAACTTTGTTTCTAGTCGCTGAGTAACAACAGCATTAGCAATGCGTCTGGCAAATTTTTCTTCGCCGTAATCAAAAAGTACTTGCACCAATTCATCTTCAGGAACGATTGCCAACCATTCCGCTGCTGATAACCCTGTTGAGCAGTCCATACGCATATCTAGCGGACCATTACGCATAAAACTAAAGCCACGCTCTGCATCATCTAACTGAGGAGAGGACACACCAAAATCCATCAGTATGCCATCAATTTTAGTTGACCAGCCGCGCTGTTCAACAAGCTCTTGCAATCGTGAAAAACAGCAATGCTCCAATTCAAAGCGCGAATCTTTAAGCATTTCTTGCGCAAGTTCAGACTCAATGGCCTCTTTATCTCTATCTAAGGATAGCAGCTTCCCACTAGGTCCAAGCTGCTGAAGAATGCCATAGCTATGTCCACCCCGCCCAAAGGTACAATCAACATAAATACCATCGGGTTTTATTTTTAATTCTCGTAATGCTTCGTTATAAAGTACAGGCAAATGTTTCATATACGCCCTTAAAATGAGATGTCGTCTAAAGCTTCCAAGCCTTCAGTATCATCACTTTCCATCCAAGCTTTTTCTTTTGCTGTCCACGCTGCTTCATCCCAAATTTCAAATTTATTCAACAGCCCAACTAACACCATTTTTTTGTTCATCCCTGTAAACTCTCTTAATTTGTCTGATAGTAATAATCGGCCTTGTTTATCCATTACCGCTTCCGTCGCATTACCAATCAAAAAACGACGTAATTTTCCTGCCATTTTGTTCATGGTAGGCAGCTTGCTTACTGATTTTTCTAGCTCTTCCCATGCAGGCAAAGGGTACAGCCATAAACACCCCGGCTCACCAACACCTTTTTCATTAATGGCTATGGTGACGACCATCTGATTATCACAACATTCACTTAACTCCTCACGGTAACGGGTAGGAATAGCAAAACGACCTTTGGCATCCAAGTTAATGGCGGTTACACCTCGAAACATTTTCCGCCTCCCCTTTACTCAGAATTAACACCAAAAAAAACTACTTTTCACCACATCTCACCACTTGGTAACAATAATAATTCCCCTATATTTTTTAGTCAAGAAGCCGACAGGATTAATTTTTCTTTTCCCTACAATAACTTAGCTTAGTTTTTAACAGCCCAAAAGTGAGACAAATTGATTACAAAAATAATATTAGCTATCAGGTTCTTATTTTTACTTGTTAATGTAAATTCTAGATTAGGTATATTGCATTTTTCTAATACTTAAATCCCCCTACGCCCGCACTCATTGCGCCCAAATTTTAAGCAAAAAAAAGCCCTTAAATTGTCAATAAAAATTGCAATTCAAAGGCTTTTAAAAAGACTTATATTGGCTTAATTCACCATATAAATACTACATATTGCTACCACACCGACCCTCACCACACTTTCCTTCCATATCTTTTTCTAAAGACTTTTTCACACCTTTTTTAACGCCCGGCATTGGCTTATTTCCCGCACATTTTCCTTCTGCGGTTTTTTCTAACGCGCCTTTTGGCATCATGCTTGCGCCACATTGCCCTTCCCCACAAGCACCCTCTTGCATTTTTTTCGCGCCTTTTTTCGCATCCGCCTTAGATAGCTGCATATAACCACTATCCAGTTCATTCATAGAAAAAGGATTACTTCCTGCCGTTAATTCAGAATTTTCTTCAGCGCTAACATTTGTTGCTAATCCACTTATTAAAGTGGTTCCTATTGCCATTACTAAAGGTGCTTTTTTAATCATCTTATATTTCCTGTCTGTATTACATTAATTAGTTAAAAAGATAGTTGCCAAACCTAGGAATGACATAAAACCAATCACATCGGTAACCGTGGTTAGTAAAACCCCTCCTGCTAAGGCTGGGTCGATTCCTTTTTTCTGCAAAAATAGCGGAATTAATACACCGGCTAATGAAGCACAGCATAGATTAATAATCATCGCGCCACCTAACATCATGCCCAGCCCTGGGTTTGAGAACCACAACCCAGCAAGCGTAGCAACAACAGCAGACCAAACGATACCGTTAACAGCCCCAATTGCTAATTCTTTTCCTAAAAACTTCATAGAATTCGATGCGCTAATTTGATGCAGCGCTAAACCTCTAATAACCAGTGTTAAGGTCTGACTTCCTGCAATCCCCCCCATACTCGCTACAATCGGCATTAGTACAGCCAAAGCTACGATCTCAGCGATCGTTGCCTCAAATAAACCAATCACCCATGACGCTAAAAATGCGGTAAATAAATTAACCGCTAACCATACCGCTCTGCGTCTAGCACTAACTAAAATAGGTGAAAATAAATCATGCTCTTCATCAAGGCCCGCGGAACTTAAAACAACATGCTCCGCTTCATCCCTGACAATATCCAAAACATCATCAATAGAAACACGACCTTTTACTAAGCCCTGCTCATCAACCACCGCTGCCGATAGAATATTATGCTGTTCAAATAATAAAGCCACATCGGTTACCGGCATATTCAAAGCAATTGCTTTATCTAACGCCATAATATCTGAAACAACAAGGTGTGTATCACTAGTCAGCAATGTCGATATATGCACCATTCCTCGATAACTGTCACCTTCATCAACAACAATCAAGCTATCCATGTTTGTAGCTATTTTAGGCTGCCCTCGCAAAAACTGTAAAACGGCTTCAACGCTTAAATCTGCTTGAATAGTCAAGACATCTAAATCCATTACCCCAGCAGCCGTTCGTCCATCATAAGATAAAGCGGTCTCTAATCGACTATCACCTTTTTTCTCTAAAACTTTGTCACGCACAATCGCAGGAAAGTCTCCCACTAAGACAGCTAAATCACTAATATCTAACTCATTCGTTGCATCAATTAAGTGCTGCGCTGTTGCCTGCTCTATCAAGCC
The DNA here is from genome assembly GCA_028599115.1 of Methyloprofundus sp. Taxonomy (GTDB): domain Bacteria; phylum Pseudomonadota; class Gammaproteobacteria; order Methylococcales; family Methylomonadaceae; genus Methyloprofundus. The sequence goes on along the minus strand of JAQRMR010000055.1, from coordinate 37,803 downwards.
CGTACGCACTTCCCCTTGCAAAATAACTAATACAGCACCCATCATTTCAGGTGAGATAATACTCCAAATTTGATTTCTATAATCAATTGGTAATGAACTTAATAATAATGCAATTTCTGCAGGATACAGACCATGTAAATGTCCCCTTGCGTCATAAAGCGCACCATTATCAAGGGCATTCATAATTTGTTCTAAATGTAGATCTGACTGCTCTTGAGCGATACTTGCTGACATATTTATCCTTTTATTACCGTTTAACTAACCCTGAAACTGTAACTCCCCATTATCAACAGGTACTGGAACGCAGGTCTTTAGCCTGCCGCTGAATCAATGCAGGCTAAAGACCTGCGTTCCATTTATTCAGGAGTTCGATCCTGTAGATAATGAGAAGTTGCCTGAAACTATTTTAAAACCTTGTAAGTATTGGTTCTAAGTTTATTAAAACCAATATTTACAAGACCTATAGCGTAAATAATCTATACCCTTTTAATAGCCGTCTGACAATTCCTTATCAGACGGCTTAAACAATTAACCTCTATGGTTGCCTGCTTTTTCTTTATGCTTGATAATTTGACGATCTAGTTTATCAACCATATGGTCAATCGCCATATACATATCTTCCTGAGTATCTTCTGCAAATAACTTCGCACCACTGATTTGCACAGTCGCTTCTGCTTTCTGCTCTAATTTTTCAACTGTTAAAATCACATGTACATCAACAACGTTATCAAAATGACGCTTTAATTTGCCGATTTTTTCTTCCACATGCTGCTTCATTGCTTCAGTTACTTCGACATGATGACCTGTTATGCTAACTTGCATATCCTTCTCCTAATTATAATGCTCTGATAAAAATAATTTTGTATTGTACTACTTTCTTACAAAAGCCGCTTTCTTTGGCTTGATGACGGAATAGAACTTGCCTCACGATACTTAGCGATTGTTCGTCGCGCAACATTTATTCCTTTTTCTTTTAGCATCTCCGCCATTTTATTGTCGCTTAGCGGTTTTACTGGGTTTTCATTACTCACTAACTCTTTTATAAAAGCTCGAATAGCAATTGCCGAACACTCCCCACCACTTGCAGTAGAAACATGACTAGAGAAAAAATATTTGAACTCTATAATGCCATTCGGTAAATGCATATACTTCTGTGTGGTCACTCTCGATATCGTCGATTCATGTAGCTCTAATTCTTCAGCAACATCCCTCAACACCATCGGCTTCATTGCAATAGCACCATGCTCAAGAAATTCCGTTTGTTTCTCGACAATGCTTCTTGCTACCCGCAATAAGGTATCATTTCTGCTATGCAAACTCTTAATCAACCATCGTGCTTCCTGCAGATGCTCCTTCATATTGGTATTATCTTTACTATTATCAGCTCGCTTAATTAACCCTGAATAAAACGGGTTTACCCGTAATTTAGGTGCAATATCCGGATTTAATTCCACTCGCCACTCACCTTCTACCTTACTAACAAAGACATCTGGCACCACATATTCTGACACTTTAACAGCAATCGCTTCACCTGGCCTTGGGTCAAGCGAACGAATCAAACTAACAATATCAGCCAATTTAGGCTCTGATACCGCCATCTTTTTCATTAACTTAGCACTCTCTTGAGTCGCTAATAAATCTAAAAATCGCTCAACAAGCTCTAATGCCTCCGTTTTAAAAGGCGTGCTGTCGTCAAGCTGCAACAACTGCAACCGCAAACTATCTTGTAAATCTTCTGCCGCAACACCAGGCGGATCAAACTGTTGCACTCGATGCAACGTTGCATAAACCTCATCCAACTCCAATTCATCTAACTGTAGCAACATTCCTTGATAAATATCATCAACCGATACACCTAAAAAACCACCATCATCAATTGCATCAATAATAGCGACCGCCAGAACACGATCTCTATCAGTAAAGGGTTGCATTTCCATCTGCCAAGTCAGGTGATCTTGTAAGCTTTCCGCTTTGCTTCGTTGTGCCTCAAAATCCGGAAGATCCCCACTCGCGGCAGGGGCTGCAGCCACACCCATTTGCACCGATTCAAAAACATCATCCCAAGAACTATCAATAGGTAATTCATCAGGTATATCGGATTGCGAGCCCTCACTTTTCATTTGATCCGTGGTATCTATTTTTTCCTCATTAATCTCATCACTTGGCAGTGCTGACGACTCATCTTCTTCAACCTCCAGCATCATATTAGAATCCAAAGCTTGCTGAATTTCCTGCTGTAAATCAAGCGTAGAAAGCTGCAGCAGCTTGATCGCCTGCTGTAACTGAGGCGTCATTGATAATTGCTGCCCCATTCGAAGCTGTAATGCTTGCTTCATTGACACTCCCTTAGCTGCTGCATTGTTTCATCCTCATAAACTAAAATTCTCGCCCAAATAAACACGTCGCACTTCTTCATTAGCCACAATTTCTTCAGACGACCCTTCTGCAATCACCTGTCCTGCATTCAATATATAAGCTCTATCGCAAATACCTAGTGTCTCGCGAACATTGTGCTCGGTAATCAATACACCAATATTACGCTCTTTTAAGTGAGAAATAATCTCTTGTATTTCTAAGACAGAAATTGGGTCAACCCCCGCAAAGGGCTCATCTAATAAAATAAACTCAGGATCTGTTGCTAAAGCACGGGCTATTTCCACGCGCCTACGCTCGCCTCCCGACAACCCCATACCAATATTATCGCGTATATGGGTAATGCTAAATTCATTCAACAAATCATCAATAATCTGCTCTCGTTGCGCTTTTGAAAGTTCTTTTCTTAGCTCCAAAACAGCACGTAAATTATCTGCTACACTCAATTTTCTAAATACCGAGGCCTCTTGCGGCAGATAACCAATCCCCAGCCTAGCCCTTTCATGCATAGGATAGACAGTCACATCTTTTTCATCGTAAAAAATCCGTCCAGAATCTGCTTTGACCAAACCGACCAACATATAAAAACTGGTCGTTTTCCCTGCCCCATTTGGGCCTAACAAACCAACAATTTCATTACTCTTCACACGCAGAGAAACATCCGTAACAACCGCACGCTTACCGTAAACTTTACCAATATTTTCCGCTCTTAATTCTGTCATTAATCTTTCGTTGGTTCACTACTTGGCTGCAAAGTAACATGAACACGCTTATCACTCGCCATTCCATCACCCGCTTTAATCACTTCGCTATTCAAGTCGTACTCAATATATTCACTCGCTGTTTTATTAGCACCCTGCCATAAAACAGCCTTCCCTGTCATAATCAAGCGCTTACTCAATGGGCTATAATCAACCTGCAAAGCCTTGCCATTCAAGTCTTCCTTATCACCTTCTGGTGTTTGTTTTACTTTAACAAGGTTCCCTGTGGCTATCATTTTTTGTATTTCTCGCTTTTCATCTAAATAAATAACCACTTTATCAGCATCCATACGCAAACTTCCCTGGATAATAATCACATCCCCCGTATAAATGCTAACGCCTTCTTTATCATCAAAAAAACCAGAATTCGATTCTAATGTAATGGGTTCCTTGGTGTCACCCTCAAGCGCAAAAGTTGCTGTCGCCACCCACATTAAGCTCAAAAAACAAACGCTTCTTTTTACCTTACTGATAAACATGGCGACCTCTTACTTTAGATAATAACTCTATTTTCAATGGCGATGCGTATAAAAGTTTCATTCCTACTCCTGAAACAACATCGTATTTTGTCACCATTTCAGCCCATTCTGCCGTTTCTGCATAAGATTTTTTAGGTGCAATCGTTAAATTTCGAGTTTGAATATCAACTTGCTGCGTTAAATCAGATTCACTACGATTAATATCCACATGCCCTTGCAAAAAAAGCGTCTCCCCAGAATCCGCTAACACACCTTCCTCAGAACTAATCACCCAAGGCGGCGCTGGCGTTTTAAACACTAAATTAACGGGGTTTATTAACTTTATTTCAGCGCTATCCCGATAATGCACCGCATAATCAGCAGACAGTTGACTACTCGGAAAGCCAAATTCATCCATCTGTAATTTAGTATAGCCGACGGAAAAATAATCCACATCATGCGTGGGTTTAGCCAATGATTTCAGCACTGTGCTATCTGGACTGCGTTTTAGCATCCACATAGAAAAAACAGCCAAAACCACTAACGCAGCTAAACCTTTATAATTTGCAATCATACTTAAGTTTTAAACGACTCAACCAGTGCATCCATTTTTCCCTGTGATTGCAAAATAAAATCACACACTTCACGTACTGCACCCTGCCCACCAGACAACTCTGTTTGCCAGTCCACATAAGGCAATATTTGTTCATTGGCATTTCTTACCGCAACAGCAAAACCAACCCGCGTAAAAACGGGTAAATCAATTAAATCATCACCAACATGCGCCAGTTCATCCGCTTTACACCCTGTTTTATGCAAAATTTCTTCCAGAGCAATGCCTTTTTCTAACTGCCCTAAATAGACTAATTTAATGCCCAGCATTTCCATTCTTAACTTAACGGGTTTTGAAGCACGCCCAGAGATAACTGCAATTTGAATCCCAGCTTTTTGCATTAGCTTAATCCCTAAGCCATCTTGCACATTAAAGCCTTTATACTCATTACCTTTATTGTCAAAAAATAAACTGCCATCGGTTAAAACACCATCAACATCTAAAACCAGCACTTTGATTTTTTTCGCTTTTTCAATTCTACTCTGCATACAATCTACTTATTATCAATTTAATAAAATTTACCATTTAAACAGCAACCAGCAAGGTACTTTGATAAATAACCCATTGATAATAAAGATACGCTGATAATAGCCCCGCACCTTCCCAACGGTTAATTTTACCTAACTTAACAAAGCTTGCCCCCAAAAGGAATAAAACCGCAGTAAAAGCCAATAACACAGGGAAATCACGCTCTAAAACACTCGCTTCGACCAACCCAGGTGCAATCAATGCAGGCAGTGAATAAACAGCTAAAAGGTTGTAAACATTTGAACCAATCACATTACCAATCGCCAAATCATCTTCCCCTTTCAATACACTACTAATTGAGGCTGCAAGCTCTGGTAAGCTAGTGCCTAAAGCAACAATGGTTAAACCTATCACCAAATCACTAACACCCATTGCATGTGCAATATTCACTGCCGCCCAAACCAATACTTTAGAGCTAATCAACAAGCCAATTAAACCGCCAAGCAAATAAAGCCATGCCTTAGTGTTGGACATCGCTTCCGGCAACTCATCTTCCATTTCTTGCGTTAAAACATCTTGATTTTTTCGTGCTTTAATCGCAGATTGAATCAACCAATACAAAAATGCTGCCAGAGCAAGCAACATAAAAACACCATCCAGAACACTTAGCCCATCCAAAGCCAGTACATAACAGAAAATGCTAATCGCCATTAAAACAGGTAGTTCACGCTTTAATAAACCAGAATGAAAAGCAAGCGGCGCAATTAAGGCCGTACAGCCTAAAATCAACCCCATATTAGCAATATTAGACCCAATAGCATTACCAATCGCTAAACCTGGGTTCCCCTGAAAAGAGGCAATAGAAGCAACAAGAATTTCGGGTGCTGAAGTCCCTAAACCAACAATGGTCAAACCAATTAACAACGGAGAAACTCCAAAGTTTTTTGCGATGGCAGAAGCACCATCCACAAACCAGTCTGCCGCAAAAACTAAAACGACTAGCCCTAAGACTAAAGCAATATAATCCATCTGATATTTTAAGTTGGTTTAAAAATTGCTTATTGTGCCATAAAAAATTTTAAACCGTACTATTATCAAGAGATAAAAAGTAATGATAATTTTTATTATTTAATTATCATTACTTTTAGAGAGCTATTTTCACCTACATAGACGTATATTAGGTATTTTGTACGACGATATTAGGGAATTTACTACTAAAATCTTTACTCTTTAATGCCAACTTAGCGGACATCTTACGCGCAATTTCACGGTAGATTTCAGCAGGTCGGCTATCAGGAATAGCGGCGACTGTTGGGCGACCAGAATCTGCAAATTCACGTATTTGTTTATCTAAAGGCAAAGAACCGAGCAATTCTAGTTTATTCTTTTCTGCCATTGCAGCGCCCCCACCTTCACCAAAAATAGCTTCTTCGTGGCCGCAGTTGCTGCAAATATGCATACTCATATTTTCAATAATGCCTAATACAGGCACACTGACTTTTTCAAACATACCTAAGCCACGCTGTGCATCAATCAAGGCTATATCTTGTGGTGTGGTAACGATAACAGCACCACTGACAGGAATTTGTTGTGATAATGTCAACTGAATATCACCCGTGCCTGGTGGTAAATCGACAATTAAATAATCCAAATTATCCCAGTTAGTATCATTTAATAGTTGCTGCAATGCGTTAGTTACCATAGGGCCACGCCAAATCATTGGCTGATCTGGATCAATTAGGTAACCTATTGAGATAGTTTGTATGCCATAAGAAACTTTAGGCATCATAGTTTTATTATCTTTACTTTCAGGGTAGCCCGATAAACCTAGCATGGTAGGAATACTTGGCCCATAAATATCAGCATCTAATATACCAACTCGCGCACCTTCTGAGGCCAATGCAAGCGCTAAGTTGACAGAAGTGGTCGACTTACCTACCCCTCCTTTCCCTGATGCCACAGCGATAATATTTTTGATATTTTCGATGGGCTTTAAAGTGTTCTGTACACCATGTGCAACAATTTTCACGCCAATATCCACAGCAACAGTTGCTACACCTTCTAGCGATTGAATTTTATCAGTAATTTGCTGTTTAAAACCTTCAATAAAGCTTTTTGCAGGATAACCAAGCTCAATCTTTATTTGCACCTTTCCTTCTTCAACCACTATAGATTTAACGGATTTAGCGCTGACTAAATCAACATTCACATTGGGGTCAATTATATTTTTTAATTCGTTTTCTATTTGCTGTTTTTCAATCATAGGAATTACCTACTAAAAATGGGTTTCGTCAATTAATAACCTAGTATTTTACTAGGTTATGCAAAGGCATTCTAGTTTTAACCATGATTAGTCACTGTACATATCAAAATAATAAGCTATTTTATGCCATAATATACAGCTATTTTATTTACCGTCATATCAACATTTCTTCCTTTTATGTCAGATAGAAAAATCCTTATTACTAGCGCCTTACCTTATGCTAACGGCCCCATTCATCTTGGCCATTTAGTGGAATATATCCAAACTGATATTTGGGCTCGTTTTCAAAAAAAACGTGGCAACCAATGTCATTATGTTTGTGCTGATGATACGCACGGCACACCGATTATGCTGAAAGCGGATCGAGAAGGGATAGAGCCTGAAACCTTAATTGCACAGGTCGGTAAGGAGCATTTGCAAGATTTCACGGATTTTGGTGTTGCCTTTGATAACTATCACAGCACGCACTCTGAAGAAAACAAGCACTTTTCTAGCCTTATCTATACACGCTTGCGCGATGGCGGGCATATTAGCTCGCGCAGCATTACTCAGGCTTATGATCCTAAAAAAGAAATGTTTTTACCGGATCGCTTTATTAAAGGCGACTGTCCTAAATGTGACGCTAAAGACCAGTATGGTGATAATTGTGAGGCTTGCGGTGCAACCTATTCACCCATTGAATTAAAAAATGCGGTCTCTGCTGTTTCAGGTGAAAAACCCATTGAAAAAGACTCGGTACATTACTTTTTCAATTTAGCCGATTTTAACGAGATGCTAAAATCATGGACAACGACTGAAGGTCATTTACAGCCGGAAGTCAGCAATAAACTAGCTGAATGGCTAGAAAGCGGCTTGCAAGGTTGGGATATTTCACGTGATGCACCTTATTTTGGTTTTGAAATTCCTGATGCGCCGGGTAAATATTTTTATGTTTGGCTAGATGCGCCTGTTGGTTATATGGCCAGTTTTAAAAACCTGTGTGACAAACAAGGTTTAGATTTTGATGAGTACTGGGCGAAAGATAGCACAACAGAGCTATACCATTTTATAGGTAAAGATATTATCTATTTCCATGCTTTATTTTGGCCTGCCATGCTTAATGGTGCTGACTTCCGTACGCCTAGCGCAGTATTTGCACATGGCTTCTTGACTGTTAATGGCGAGAAAATGTCAAAATCGCGTGGTACGTTTATTAAAGCACGTACCTACCTAGATCATTTAGATCCTGAATATTTACGCTACTATTTTGCTGCCAAGCTTAGTTCAGGAGTGGATGATATTGATTTAAGCTTTGAAGATTTTACTCTACGTGTAAATTCTGATTTAGTCGGTAAAGTAGTCAATATTGCTAGCCGCTGTAGCGGTTTTATTAAAAAACGTTTTGATGGCAAGCTTTCTGCACAATGTGCTGAACCTGAATTATTTGCACAATTTACCGAGGCAAGCGAAAGTATTGCTGTACTATACGAAACACGTGAATATGGTAAAGCCATGCGTGAAATCATGAGCTTAGCCGATAAGGCCAACCAATACATTGATGAGAAAAAGCCCTGGTTAGTGGCTAAGGAAGAAGGTAAAGACCAAGAGTTGCATGACATTTGCTCGATGGGAATCAATTTATTCCGTTTATTAGTCAGCTACTTAAGCCCTGTTTTACCTAAACTTGCTGCGGATAGTGAAGATTTTTTAAGTATTAATGCTGAGCAATGGATTACTGCAAAAACATCTCCTTTATTAAGCCACAATATTAAGCCTTTTAAAGCCTTAATGACACGCGTTGATGAAACTAAGATTGCCGCTATTGTAGAAGAATCAAAAGAAAACTTAGCAAAAATTGCTGAACCAGTCGCTAAGAAATTTGAGCCAATTGCACCTGAAATTGAGTTTGATGACTTTGCCAAAATTGATTTGCGTATTGCTAAAATTGTTAAAGCCGAGCATGTTAAAGGGGCTAATAAATTATTACAGCTAACTGTTGATATTGGTGATGAACAGAAAAATGTCTTTGCAGGTATTAAATCAGCGTATGCCCCTGAAGACCTAGAAGGGAAATTAACTGTTGTGGTAGCAAACCTTAAACCACGAAAAATGAAATTCGGCCTTTCTGAAGGTATGGTACTTGCTGCTGGCCCAGGAGGCGAGGACTTATGGGTATTACACCCAGATGACGGTGCTGTTGCGGGGATGCGTGTTAAATAAGCAATAACACCGAATAAACCATCAGACATAAAAAAGGCCTACAATGTAGGCCTTTTCTTTGCTTAAAACTTAATGATTAAGCTTCGATTTCAGCTAAACGATTAGCTAATAGTTCTTCTAAAGATTCTAATGCTTTTTCAAAACCTTTAATACCTTCAGCTAACTTCTCAGTTGCCATAGGATCAGCAGCATGCATTTTTTCGAATGTTGCTTTATCAACATTGATTTCAGCAATATCCATTGCTTTAGCAGCAACAGGATCAAGTTTACGCGGTAACTCACCTTCCGTTGCTTGTAGCTCAGATAGTAATGCTGGAGCAATTGTTAATAAATCACAACCTGCTAGTTCAGTGATCTCACCTAAATTACGGAAACTTGCGCCCATAACTTCAGTTTTGAAATCGAATTTTTTGTAGTAATTATAAATTTCTGTAACAGAAACAACACCTGGGTCTTCAGCAGGCGCATAAGAATCACGACCTGTATCTTTTTTGTACCAATCAAGAATACGACCAACAAATGGAGAAATTAAAGTAATTCCATTTTCAGCACAAGCAATCGCTTGGTGTAGTCCAAAAACTAATGTTAGGTTTGTATGAATACCTTCTTTTTCTAAAATTTTAGCTGCTTGGATACCTTCCCAAGTTGCTGCAATTTTAATTAAGATACGGTCACTATCAACACCTGCCGCTTTGTATTGCGCAATAAGGTCACGGCCTTTCTCTACTGTTGCATCAGTATCATAAGACAAGCGCGCATCAACTTCTGTCGAAACACGTTGTGGAACGATTTCTAGAATTTTTAAACCAAATGAAACTGCTAAGCGATCAAACGCTAATGCAGCAACTTCTTTTGAATTTGCAGTAGCACCTAAAGTTGCACGTGCAGCAGATAAAGTATCATCAACAATACCTTGGTATTCTGGCATTTGTGCAGCAGCAGTAATTAATGAAGGGTTAGTTGTTGCATCACGAGGAGTGAATTCTTTAATCGCTCCAATATTGCCTGTATCCGCAACTGCAACTGTTACCGCTTTAAGTTGATCTAATAAATTAGCCATAAATAAGGTACCTTATGTATTAAAAGTTAAAATAAAAACAGCATATTTATCATATGCTGGAAATTGAATCGGCCGATAAAAGCCATGTATGGATGTTAGGTTGAATTTTTACAGAGACAATCACATTATTAGCTTTTGCTCTTAATGTTCACTGGGTATAAAAAACAAAATCTATTTTCCTTAATATTCATTAAGGAAAATAGATTCAAGTATTTAGCAGCTATCACTAACAATGTCAGAAGTGATAGCTATTAAATATAAGCGATTAGACAAATAGTAACTTAATTAAGCAACAACTTGTTTATCTGAAACTACTTTTTTGGCAAGATATTTAGCAACGCGGCTTGTTTGCATAGTTGAAATACCATCTAAATACTTAGTAACGCTTGAATCAGGAATAATAACAACTTTAGGTTTATTTTTATCTGCCAATGCTTTATTGGTAACATATCGGTCTACGCTACTTACCTTAGCTTCAGTACGATTCAACAAATATTTAGCAACACCAGTCGCAACAGGCTTATTACTGATAATAGCTGCTAAATATTTAGCAACGCCAGTAAGAGGTTGCACATCTAATGCAGCCGCATCACTTAGCTCTTTTTGGCTTTCAACGTATTTAGCTACACCACTAAGTTCTTTATCTTCAACACTCATTAAGCTCTCCTCAGATTTTCTCAGTTTTATTCTTGCAGTAATACGAGAATTTATCTCATCCTTTTCCACTGCAGTCAATTCAACTCCAGACTCATTTTTAGTACTTACATATCTGTCAACACAAGTTAATTTCTTAGACCTTAAGTTTGACTTATGCGAACTAGCACTATGAGTTTCGAGATATTCATCAACACTAGACCTTTTTTTAGGACTTGCTTCTGTACGATAAATATTTGTCTCAACTGCTTTTTTAGGAAAAATCTTTGATAAAACCCCCATTTTCTATCCTTTTTTACGCATATATTTTTCTACACCAGTTGTTTTTTCTGCTGCTGCTTTTTTTGCTTCAACAACTCTTTTTGCAACATATTTAGCAACACCAGATTTTGGTGTTGGCTGATGTGTCTCTAGATACTTAGCTACGCCAGATAACTTTGGAGCTTTTTTTTGTAAGTATTTCGCAACACCAGTTAACTCACCAGAATTATCTACTGCAGCTTTAGAACCTGACTTTTTACGAAACAAGAAAACAGCAACCGCTAAAATAATTAGCGCTAGGATTGGACTTACAGTCTCATCAGAGCTTGCTTCGCCAGATTCATCAGAGCTTGTGCTTACTGCGTCATCAGTAAAGCTTGCACTTGCTGAGTTAGGAACATTAGCAACTTTAGTGTTGTGCTTATATTCAGTATCATGAAACAAAACTTCCGGCTTATATGTTGCTGCAGGAAAGTTACTATCATCCTGAGCTTTTTCACCAAATGATGCAGCAGACTCGGCATGTTTATAGTCAGTATTTTGATAAACAACTGTTGGTTTAAAATCAGCTGCTGGATATTTATTGCCAGCTGTTACAACTGAGCTAACAAGTAATAAGGCAGTAAATAAGCCTTTTTTTAAATTATTTTTTTTCACGCAATTCACCTATTTATCGTAAGAAACGGAAAACCACTGATGCTTTTTCTATCAGCAGTTTTCTGCAGTTAGATACTTTAACGCATCTAGTCTTAGCTTACTTTAAAATTACAGTACTTCTTTAACAGTTTTAACAACGTTAGCGACTGTAAAACCAAAGTGCTCCATTAGTACTCCACCTGGTGCAGATTCACCAAATGTATCAATACCAACTACTGCACCTTCTAGCCCAACATACTTGCGCCAGAAATCAGTAACACCCGCTTCAACTGCAACACGTTTAACGCCAGGAATTAATATACTGTCTTTGTAAGCTTGATCTTGACGATCAAAAACATTCGTTGACGGCATAGAAACAACACGGGCATTAACACCATCAGCAGCAAGCGCTTCTTGTGCTTTCACAGCTAGGTCAACTTCAGAACCTGTTGCAATTAGAACAATATCAGCAGTTCCTTTAGCTTCTACAAGTACATAAGCACCTTTGCGCATTGCATCAAAATCAGCAGCATCATGTTTACGCCCTGGAATACCTTGACGACTTAATATTAAGCTAGATGGTCCATCTAAACGCTCAACAGCAGCAGTCCAAGCAACAGCAACCTCTACTGAATCAGCAGGACGCCATACATCCATATTAGGAATGAAACGCATTGCTGACGTATTTTCAATCGGCTGATGCGTTGGTCCATCTTCACCTTGACCGATAGAGTCATGTGTTAAGACAGCAACAGTACGAATTTTCATCAATGCAGCCATACGGAATGCACTTTTCGCATAATCAGAGAACATGTGGAATGTTCCGCCGAATGGCATTAAACCACCGTGTAGAGCCATACCGTTCATGATTGCATACATACCAAATTCACGTACTCCGTAAGAGATATAGTTACCGTTCTCTTTACCGCTTACATGTTTGAAATCTGCACAGCTTGTTAAGTTAGACCCTGTTAAATCAGCTGATCCACCTAAGAACTCAGGTAGTACAGGTGCTAACGCTGCAATTGTTTTTTGTGATGCTTGACGAGAAGCTAAAGACTCAGCTTTTTCGTTTGTATCAGCGATGATTGCATCAGTTGCTTCTTTCCAGTTTGCAGGTAATTCCTTCGCCATACGACGTTTGAATTCAGCAGCTAACTCAGGAAATTCTTTTGCATAAGCAGCAAATTTCTTGTCCCAAGCTGATTCTTTATCTGCACCTGACGCTTTAGCGTCCCATCCTGCATAAACATCAGCTGGAATTTCAAAAGGAGCAGAGGTCCAACCAAGTTGCTCACGTGTTAATGCAACTTCTTCATCACCTAATGCCGCACCATGACAGTCATGGCTACCGCTTTTATTTGGAGAACCAAAGCCAATAATTGTTTTACAACAAATCATTGAAGGCTTGTCTTTTACTGCTTTAGCTAAAACAATTGCAGCATTGATTGCATCTGAATCATGACCATCAACTGAAATAACATGCCAGCCGTATGACTCAAAACGTCTTACGGTGTCATCTGTATACCATCCATCAATGTGACCATCAATAGAGATATTATTGTCATCCCAGAATGCAATTAAATTACCTAAACCCCATGTACCTGCTAAAGAGCATGCTTCATGAGAAATACCTTCCATTAAACAACCATCACCCAAGAATACGTAAGTATTATGGTCAACGATATCATGTCCAGGGCGGTTAAACTGGTCTGCTAGTAACTTTTCAGCCATTGCAAAACCAACACCGTTCGTAATCCCTTGTCCTAAAGGACCCGTTGTTGTTTCAATACCAGGAGCATAGCTATATTCTGGATGTCCCGCACATTTAGAATGTAGTTGACGGAATGTTTTTAGCTCATCCATAGGCAGGTCATAACCTGACAAATGTAATAATGAGTAAATTAACATAGACCCGTGACCATTTGATAAGACAAATCTATCACGATCTGCCCACTCTGGGTTTGTTGGGTTATGTTTTAGATGATCATTCCATAATACTTCTGCTATATCAGCCATCCCCATTGGTGCGCCTGGGTGTCCTGATTTAGCTTTTTGTACGGCATCCATGCTTAAAGCTCGTATGGCGTTCGCAAGTTCTCTACGCGAAGACATATTCTTCTCCTGATTTATAAATTAGTAAACGTATAAAAGGCATGAATTTTCTTCATACCTTTCTTTGAATTTTTTGGTTAGCAGAAAAAAAAACGAGCAGCAGAGCTGCTCGTTTTTCAATGCTATTCCATATTAGCGTGTCTTTCTCTCATTTTCTCTTCTGGGATACCTTTTTCCCAAATCAAATGAGCAACAACAGCTTCTAGGAAACATAAGGTAGATAGTTCAAAAACTGTTCCCATTGGCATACCTTTCACTGTTTGATACAGGTCTTGTTTACCAACTTGAAAAACACCATCAGCTAAATCACCAATGGTTGATTTTTCTTTTGAACAAATTAGAACAATTTTAGCACCCACGCTTTTAGCTTTATTTGTGAATGCTACTAATTGTTCTGTTTCTCCAGATCCTGAAATGATGATTAATAAATCACCATTTTTGATACTTGGAGTAACAATTTCACCTACCATGCTAACATCATAACCACTATGCATTAAACGCATGCCTAGAAAGTTACCGACTAGTTTTGAACGACCTGCTCCAGAGATAAAAATTCTTTTTGCATCATCGAACATTGCAGTCATTTGCTCTGCATAAGCAAGATCAGTCGCATCAAGAATTTCTGAAATCTTATTAACGACTAATTGCTGATTTTCTTGTTGCCACATAGTCTATCTCCGCCTTATGCAGCGTCTACTAATTCACGAATTTCACGAGCAGCTTCTGCTGGAGATGCTGCACCGTAGATAGCTGCACCAACAACAATGATGTCTGCGCCAGCACGAACTACGTCTTGAACTGTATTTTGGTTAATACCACCAGCAACAGAAACACGTACATCTAATCCAAGGTCAGCAATTAATGCTAAGTCATTGAAAGGTGTGTCGCCAGCTGCTTGTGCATCTAGACCTGTGTGAACACCAACGATTTGAGCGCCAGCTGCAACACATTCTCTTGATACTGCTGCTTTGTCGCCAACGTTGATTAAATCAATTTGAGCTTCTGCACCGTTTGCATTAGCTGCACCGATAACACCTTGACATGTTGCTAAACCTGAAACACCTAGAACTGTACAGATATCTGCACCAGCTTCATAGAAAGGTGCTGCTTCGTATCCACCAGCATCCATTGTTTTAAGGTCAACTAAAAGTAATTTCTCTGGAAATCTAGCTCTTAATTCTTTTACTAAGTTAATGCCATTGTGCTTGATACATGGTGTACCGATTTCAAAGATATCAACTGAATCTGCAACTTGCTCAGCAAGTGCTACTGTTGCGTCGAAATCTAATGAATCTAATGCCATTTGAATTAATGGTGTTGCCATGTTAATACTCCAATTTAGTTATAATTTTGTGACATACTTTTATTTTTATGCGAACAGAACTTTAAATCAGAATGCTGGTCAATGTCAATCTCTATTGGCATTTAAAGCATTACTCACTCATCTATTCACCCTCTTTTCAACAGCAAACCATCCTAGGCTTTAGCTGATAAAAACTTTCTATTCTTTTGTTTTTTAAGAACAATAATATTGCAATTGCACAATATTCATCATTTTCATTATTTAAATCACCTACTTCCCTATAGAGTCATTATCGCTCTTCTATTTTTATGGACTTTCCTGCTCTATATATTCAAATAAAGTAATAATATTACGAATACCCTCTATTTTTTGTATTTTAACCGCAACCGACCTAGCTTCATTTTCGTACAATAAACCCATTAAATACACATTTTTTGACGATACCACCACCTTGACTCGTGTTTCATCAAAGTCAGCATGCTCGTTAACATTTAGCAATGCATGCTTTACTTGCTTACTTATAACAGCATCCTCATTCATTAGCTCTTTACTTGCTAACGGCTTAACGAGCATTTCATTATAAATAATGCGTATATTTTTTATAATTCTAATATTGGCAATAATTTTATCACGTGCTTTTGCTGATTCAGCCTCCCCTGTTACTAAGAGCTGAGCATTATATGCTCTCAGTTTAACACGCACTTTCTGCATTGACCCACTTAAGGCAGCTACTTTTCTATAGGCTTCCTGTTCAATAAGCTCATCTTTTAGAATATCTTCACGCGTTCTTCTATCATGTAAAAACTCTAAGCCATTGATGTTCGCCACCCACTGTGTACAGGCAGTCACTAGAAATAAAACAATAATCAGTACACTTTTTTTCATGCTTGTAAATGACCAAACAATTGACTATCCACCGAATCACAAACACAGTGAGTGATTAACAGCTGCGTTTCATTCACTCTATGCACCACCTGACTAGGCACACTAACACAAAGGTCATTATCATGTAGAGCAACCTCTAAGGAGTCATCATTTTCACCAGAAAATAAGATAACAGGCATATTTTTATCATGCGCCGCATTGATCAACTTCAATAAACTTGTCGTATCGCCATCCGCATAATATATCAATAATATATCACTCTCTTGCCCTAAGGCACGTAGCTGCTTTGCGTAAATTTCATCATAGTTTTGCATGCTTGCAGTCGTGCTGATCATTTGCACGTCATTGACCAAGGAAATTGCAGGTAACGAAGGTCGCTCTCTTGCAAAACGATTGACCATTAGTGAGACAAAATACTGCACATTTGAAACTGAACCCGCGTTTCCACAGCAAAGTATTTTTCTATCCGCTAATAAAGCATCAACAATTTTTTGTGCAGCAAATTCTATGTATTCACCTTTTTCAGCCATCACTATTTGCTGGGTTTGGATATTCTCAATAATGTGATGTTTTATATTTTCTTGCAAATTCATAATTTAAAAAGCATTCCTCACCCATTCAGGTGAATTATTTCCCGTTATCCCTACCACGTCAAAGCGTATAGGTAATTTGATTTTTGATTGCTGACAATAATACTGCGTTGCTGCGATAATCTTTTTTTGCTTAGCCGTAGTAATACTTTCTAGCGCTCCACCATAAAGGCTATTTTTTCTATACCTAACTTCCACCACAACTAAAAACGTTTTATCGAACATAATTAGGTCTAACTCACCTAATTTACATAAGTAATTTCGTTCTTTCAACGCCATCCCTTGCTCTACTAAGTACTGAAGGGCTACTTCTTCGTAATACGCGCCTTTTTCAGAGGATGTTAGCTTAATTTTCACTAATTACCTCAAGACCCACCTCTTGTCCGCCCATTTCTGCCTCTTTACTTAATAATTCCGCAAGCCCTTGCTTAAAATTAGCACACACCAACTTGCGCGTAATTCGGTTGCTATTATTTAACGATAATTCACCGGTCGTACCTTCGTAGCGCATGATTTTCAACTGATTTAAATGCGGGACAATATTATATGCATCTATTCCAAAAGCAATTAAACTCAGAAATTTATCTGGAAACTGTTTCCATGTCGAGCTTAATGCCTGCTTATTTAAGTCACCTTGGTATGCATCATCAAACAACCAAGGAATAGTACAAAAACCCACACCATTAAGGTCAACATTATTTCTTGGGTCTTGCTTGCCGCTATAGACACGAGATAAACCATAAACAGCAACACTCCCCGCCCTATTATGATAGAACTGCGGGTTAATTAATCGAGCCTCTTGAGCGTTTGCTACCATGAAAATCACATCAACATCCTGTCGACGGCGTGAATTATATTCCACCGCACCCACTACCTGACGTAATTTTCTATATCGGAATTCACTTTCCTGTACATTCAGCATCACTTTAACCGGTAGACTAAAATCAGTTGTCCCTAACGTAAATTTTTGTACCGATAGCACTCGCTCCTCATCAAGCTCCCACGCAGTTTGGAAGTACCCAGCAATCCGCTCACCCAGCAAACTATCTGGCACTAAGACTAGTGCATTTTGGTAGCCAGCTAATTTTGCTTGCTCAACAACTTGCTTTACTTCATCAATGGGGCTTAAGGCAAATTGATATAAATTTACATTCTTAAGCTCTTCTGCATAATTCAATCCTAAAACAGGTATTTTGAGTGTTTCCGTTTTTAATAACGCTTTTAACGTCGCTTTATTAAGCGGCCCAATAATTAACTGCGCCCCTTCAGCTACCGCCTGTTCATATAACAAATCAACCGCTAACTCAGCCGTATCGTAAAAGCGCACATTAGGTCGCAATGCTTCTTCTTGTTGATAGTAAGCCGCCATAAAGCCTTCTTTTATTGCTTTAGCATGTTTAGCATACACGCCAGACTCAGGTAAAAACACTGCTATATTCCGCACATTAGCTATGGCTAACTGAATATTCAAGAAATATTCTGATGCAATCAGTGCATGCGCAGGATGAAATAAATACCGCCCTTCCCACTCACTAAGTTGCCGGCCAAATTTTGGCGTTCCTTTTAAATTGACTCTACTTATCAGCGCTAGTTCTGCCCAACCTTGGTAAACACTCCCTTGCTGTCGCTGTGTATTTTCTTCTAAATCACGTATAGGCATTAAAGCCAATACCGACATGATGGCTTTTTGATTATCCAGCTTATCATTTTGCTTAGTTAAAATTTGGCTTAATAAAATACGTTCACGCACACTATCATCTAACTGTCCTGTTAACACATACGCAAAGGCTTTTGATTCGTAATAAATCCGTTTCTGCCTAGTTATTAAGCTGCTGGTTACAACCAGCTGCAATCGTTCAAGTGCTTGCTCTGCATTGCCTTCATTTAAATAAAGCTGAGCAAATAATAAATATAATTGATTACGCTGCTGCTCAGTAAGCTGATTAACATCAACCGAACTTATTAACTCCCTCACTTTTTCATCATGTCCGGCACTTAACTGGGCTTCTGCCGCTTGCAATTTATAAAAATTTACTTGCTGCGGATTGTCCTTTGCTAAACGTAAAAATAACTCAGATGCTTGCACATAATTTTTATTAGCCAGCAGTTTTTCTGCTTCCGGGTTAATTTTCGAGGTTTGATATGAATTACTCACATTAGGCTGTGAAACACAACTTGCTACAAAAAAAATAGATAAAAAAGCCCATCGCTCTATATTTCTTCTGGAAAATAACACGCTAACCCCACCCCAATAATAAAATTTAACGACTACCAATACTTCACGCTTAATATAGCGACGCAACGTATAATACTACTATTATTTAGCGCCCACTAATACCTTAGGATTTAATTATGCCACAAGCACAAGGCTCCCTTTATGTTATAGCAACTCCTATCGGCAACTTAGCCGATTTTAGCTTGCGCGCCATAGAAACACTCAAAGATGTTGACCTTATTTGCGCTGAAGATACTCGCCATGCTCGCACTTTATTACAACATTATGGAATTTCCACTCATTGTTCTTCATTACACCAACACAATGAACAACATGCCTCCGAGGGGTTAATCGAGAAAATAAAGCAAGGCACGTCGATTGCTATTATTTCTGATGCAGGCACACCTTTAATCAGCGACCCCGGCATGCCTCTTGTTGCTTTAGCGCATTCTGCTGGCATAAAAGTATCCCCCATCCCAGGAGCCTGCGCCCTAATTGCCGCCCTCTCCGCCTCAGGCTTAGCTGTCAGCAATTTTTCATTTTTAGGCTTTCTACCTCGCACCTCCAGCTCTCGACAAACTTTATTTAAAGAACAACTTAATACCCCGCATACCTGGGTGTTTTATGAGTCTTGCCATCGTATTGCAGCTTGTATTGAAGATTTATCCTGCATCCTCCCAGCTGGGCATGAAGTCTCTATTGCCCGAGAAATAACCAAGTTACACGAAACAATCATTAAAAGTAGTATTGAAGAAATGCTTCTACTGGTTAATGAAGATAGCAATATGCGCCGTGGTGAATTTGTCGTCATGGTGAGCCCAAAACCCATAGAAAAAAAACCTGATACTTTAAATGAACAGCAACTAAAGACCCTTAAATGCTTATTAAAAGAATGCAGCATGAAAACAGCCGTTAGCCTAGCTGTTGAAATCACTGGCGCGCGCAAGAAATTACTCTACCAAACAGCCTTAGAGCTGTCAGAGCACAACCAGGCATAACACCAATTAACAAATAAGCTATAATAAGGCCAGAGTTGGTCAGGCAGTCGCTTTATTACTTGTTTACAATTAATACAGAGGAAAGTCCGGGCTCCACAGAGCAAGATACCAGATAACTTCTGGGAGGCGTGAGCCTACGGAAAGTGCAGCAGAAAATAAACCGCCTAATACCTTCGGGTATTCGGTAAGGGTGAAATGGTGCGGTAAGAGCGCACCGCGTAACTGGCAACAGGAGCGGCATGGTAAACCCTATCTGGAGCAAGATCAAATAGAGAAGCAGACGCGCTGCTCGCGCGGCTTCTGGGTAGATTGCTTGAGCCATAGGGTGACTTATGGCCTAGATGAATGACTGTCCTCGACAAAACCCGGCTTACGACCAACTCTATCTTTACTACTTAAACGTTTTTTATTAACAAGACTCACCATGTCTTTTACATCAATAAAATAAATTATGTCCTTTTCCCCATCACTAGAAGACCGCGAAAAAGCAATCACAGCACTGCTCCACTTTTGCCATGTCCGCAGCTACCCCAATAAAACCACTTTTATTCGGCCCGGCGATACAGGGGACTGCTTGCATTTTATTATTGAAGGCTCTGTTAGTATCCATGTTGAAGACGATAATAACCATGAACTAATTCTCGCTTATCTAAATAAAAATGATTTCATCGGTGAAATCGGCGTATTCAAAGGCTCAGAAATTCGCCAAGTGTACGTTAAAACTAAAGCCGCTAGTCAATTAGCTGAAATCAGCTATGCCCGTATCCATGCTCTATTAAAAACTGATTTGGCACCGCACGCCTTAGATTTACTTTATTTATTTGGTGAACAACTTTCTACACGTTTACTCACTACAAGCAGAAAATATTCTGACTTAGCTTTTATTGATGTTGAAGGCCGTGTTGCCCATGCGCTTATTGACTTAACCAAAGAACCAGATGCAATCACTCACCCTGATGGCATGCAATTACATATTACTCGCCAAGAAATTGGCCGTATTGTCGGTTGCTCACGTGAAATGGTCGGCCGCGTCTTAAAAGAAATGGAAGATAAAGAGCTAATTTCAGCGCATGGAAAATCTATTGTTGTATTTGGCACACGCTAAAAGAAGCTTTTTTCACTAGTTTTGTTCGTAAAAATACGCCTGAAATTCGGCACGAAACTCTTCGTGGCATTGCACGCAGCTTTCTTGCAAGTGTGTAAAGGTAGCCTGTAGCTGAGCTTTGTCTTCCCTTAGCGCTAACTCCGCCAACTCTTTTGCCGAACCATGCGTTTGTTTATCTAACTCTTTAAACTCGCCTAAATCAGTATTGATATAAGCAAAAATCCTCAACTTCTCTAATAATGGTGGCGCCGGATGGTCAGCAATGGCAAAAGCATTTTGGCTAACTAAATCCCAATCTTTCTCAGCAATTCCTTGCTCAATCTGCTGCATACTAAGCTGCATTCCCTGCATAATTTCACGCAATACCATCGGATCTTCATTCGTTTCAGCATAAGTGGCGCAACTACTTATCGCAATAGCAATAAAACCTAAGCTCTTTGCTAGTGATAATTTTGTCATTCTCTTCATCCTTTAATAATTTAATTTTCTACATTCATCATATGCGTTGCTAAGTCACTTAACGCTTGCTTAATATTTTTTCTAAGCTCATCAGGCATACTAATTTCATATAAAGCCTTATTCATACATAACATCCATTGGTCACGCCCTTTTTGGTTTACCACAAAAGGGAAATGTCGCTGTTTTAAACGAGGGTGCCCAAATTCTTGTGCAAATAAATCAGGCCCACCTAACCAGCCCGATAAAAATTTAAATAACCTGTCTTTTGCTCTGGATAAGTCCTCTTGATGCACAGCTCGTACATCTGTCGCTTCCGGCAATGTATCCATATAAAAATAAAAACGATCAACAAGACTTAAGATTGCTTTTTCACCACCCATTACTGAATAAGGTGTCTGCGGTTGTGTTTCTGTCATAATTTTATCTATATTTATCTAAACTAATATTAATAAGAGTAAAACTCTTGTAAGATTGGCTGCAATTATCCACCATTTTAAAGGTACTTTGTAATGAGATTAAATGTTGCAGCAACACCCGTTAGCGAAAGTACGCTAGCGACAAACAAGGTTTTAAGAAATACTTATATGCTACTGTCTATGACGCTACTCTTCAGTGCAATGACAGCAGGCTTAGCCATGACGCTAAACATGCCACCTTTAGGCCCTATCGTCACCATGATTGGTTATTTTGCATTATTATTTTTAACCAGTAAATTTAGCAACAGCGCTTTAGGCTTAGTGTTTATTTTTGCATTAACAGGCTTCATGGGATTAACACTAGGTCCAATTATCAACCACTACCTATCTGCTTTCAGCAATGGTCATCAATTGGTAATGACTGCATTAGGCGGCACAGGGGCCATTTTTATTGGTTTATCTACTTACGCACTAACAACCCGTAAAGACTTCAGCTTTTTAGGCGGGTTTTTAATGGTCGGTATTTTAGTTGCTTTCTTAGCAGGTATTGGCGCAATGGTATTTTCCATCCCCGCTTTATCTTTAGCTGTTTCAGCAATGTTCATTTTATTAATGTCAGCAATGATTTTATACCAAACAAGTGACATCATTCATGGCGGCGAAACTAACTATATTTTAGCGACGGTTTCCTTATATGTTTCTATCTACAACTTATTCCTAAGCTTATTACAGTTATTAGGCGCGTTTGGTGGTGATGACTAGAGCTAAAAGCTTTTAGTTAATATTGCTGAAAAGCCCAGTTATTGCTGGGCTTTTTTATGCCTGTCACCAAGATTTTAGGCCAGCATTTCCAGCGCTAATTCCGCCATATTCTCTGAGCCTCCACCCTTACCGATCTTTTCTTTCACTAACTGCAAACCTTCTTTAAGGCTGCCAGCATAAGCTTCATCATCTAAAATATGTAATATTTCATTCGCTAAATTATGCGCAGAGGCTTCCTTTTGAATAAACTCCTGCACCACTGACTTTCCTGCAATAATATTAGGCAAGCCAATAAACTCCACATCGACCAATACTCTTGCCAATAAATAAGTAATAAAAGACAATTTATAAGCCACTAACATCGGCACTTCTAATAAAGCAATTTCTAGCGTAGCAGTCCCGGAAACAGTCATCACTGCATCGCAGCATTGCACTACATCATAAAACTGATTATTAATCGCTTGCACTTTAATATTAGAGTGCTGAAATGAATTTTGTAATAGCTCATCACTCACTGAATCTGCTTGCGGTAAAACAAACTGCACATTGGGCTTTGCTTGCTGGATGACTTCAGCTGCTTTTAGCATAATGGGTAACATACGGTTAATTTCATCGGTACGACTACCGGGTAAAATCCCAATAATAGGTGCATCAGCTTGTAAATCATATAAAGCCAAATCCTCTGCTACACTTCGCTGAGCCCGTACTTTATCAACAGAAGGGTGGCCGACATAACGCACAGGTACATTTTCTTTTTCATAAAACGGTACTTCAAAAGGAAAAATAACCGCCATCATATCAATTACTTTACCGTACTTGACAACACGCCCTGGTCGCCACGCCCAAATTTGTGGACTGACATAAAACAGCACTTTAATACCATTTTTTTTAGCAAAACCTGCGAGTTTAAAATTGAACTCTTTATAATCCACACAAATTAATAAATCTGGCCGCTGATCTAACAATAGCTGCTTCATTTCATTTAAAGCATGCTTAATTTCCCCGTAGCGCTTAATGACCTCAACCACACCAATCACCCCAATATTGGAGGAGTCGTAATGTATCTCTATGCCAGCTTGAGCCATTTTTTTGCCTCCCATGCCAATGCCTTGCACCTTTGGGTCGCGTTTTTTTAGCTCAAGAAATAAATTAGCCGCATGATGATCACCAGAGGATTCACCAGCCACTAACATGACACGTTTAGAAATTTCATTCATTAAGCTATTGCTCCACTATTTATAGAGTCGAGTGATTCCACTATAATCCTTCCATTATTCTATTAATTTATCATAGGCACTTGCATGGCAATTTCTTTACAAGACCAACTTTTAAAATCTGGCCTTACCAATAAAAGCAAAGTAAACAAATCTAAGAAAGAGAAGTATAAACAATCAAAAGAACAACGCAATAGTAAAACCACGCAAACCAGCGAAGCAACTTTGCTAGCCCAAAAAACATTAGCAGAAAAACAAGCCAAAGATAAGGCATTAAATCAGCAGCAAAAAGATATTGCCGATAAAAAAGCGATTATTGCGCAAATTAACCAGCTGATAAAACTAAATATTCAGGCAAAAGACGATGATGGCAGTGCTTATAACTTTACTGATGCCAATAAAGTAAAAACAATTTATGTCAACGAGCAGGTCTCCAAAGGCATAGGTAAAGGAAAATTAGCCATTGTGCGCTATAGCAATGGTTACGAAGTTGTTCCTAGCCCTGTTGCAGAAAAAATCAGTCAGCGCGATGCTAGCTTTATAGTGCTGCTAAATGATGCAGCACAAGAGGAAGTTGCGGCAGATGATCCGTATGCAGACTTCCAAATTCCTGATGATTTAATGTGGTAACTTTTTTGTGCTTTTATTTTTAGGGGCGAGGGTTTAATAATACCCGAAAGTATGACGCAGGGTTTTGGCTACACAGCCGTGTTAGAAATACAGGCGTATAGCAAGCTACGCAGCTGTGTCGTCAAAAGATAATTCAGGCTCGGGAATTATTGAATTTTCGCCCTTTAATGCCTAATAAAAGTAAAAGCAGCAATATGCCTGCTAAAGTAAACGGCATTAAATAAATATTCTGCTGATAAAATGTCGGCTTAGGCTCTTTGCTGTAGGGGACTGTATATAAACCATACCACTGCTCTTGCATCGGAGACTCAGCTAAAACTTCCCCAGTCGCCAAAACAACGGTAGAAATCCCAGTATTTGTTGATCTAATCAAAGGCCTGCGTATTTCTACTGCACGCGCTAAAGTCATCACTTTATGCTGATACGGCTCTTGCCAAGTACCATACCAAGAATCATTGGTTACATTAACAATAAATTGTGCGCCTAAATCTGCTAATGCTGTACTAAATTCAGGAAATAAACTTTCATAGCAGATTTGCGCGCCAATTTTAAAATCATTTAAATATAATAGCTCATTCGGGCCATTACCATGCCCAAAACTACCGACCATCGGCATTAATTCCCGTAACACAGGAAATTCATCCTCCCACGGAATATACTCCCCTAGCGCTAATAAAATCGATTTACTATAGTAATTTGGCTGCACTTCCCCTTCTGCATCTATCGTAAACAGCGAATTGGTGATTTTACCTGTTGTTGCTTGCTTGGCATAAGCCCCTGTAATCAACGATACTTTATTTGCTTGTATTGATTTAATTAACTTTTGCACATAATAATTATCATTATCGCTATTTTTCGGGCTTAAAACGGTTGGAAATGCCGTTTCTGACCAAACAACAAAATCAACCTTTTGTTCTTTATGCTCATTCAATCCTGCTTTTGTGAGCATTTGATATTGGTGAATAATATCGGCATAACCTCCACGCCCAAATTGAGCCGCTACTTTTTGTGCATTACCAATATTTGCTTGCACTAATAACACATTGAATGATGTCTCTGGCACTTGTAGCCATGCCTTGGTATTTAAGCCCCAAACATTCAATAACAAAAAGGCGACAACCACGCGCATTAGTAATGTTTTTCCGCGTTTTGAATCCCTTTGTTGCCACGCGAAATACAGCGGCACATTGGCTAAAATAGTCAACATACTTAAACCACTAAAACCGATATATTCCGCAATATGATACAGCGGCACTTCTGAGCCATACCATGAATAACCAAAATTCCATTTAAACAGCATGGGCAATAACCAAAGCATTAATGCTGTTAATAAGCCCATCGCAAAAATAGAACCTCGCCCCTCATACAACTGATACTTTCGCCCCAAAAACCACAACACGCCAGCTAAAGGTACAAAAAGATGTGCAATTAATGCAAACAAAATCATTGCCCCGATAGCAGCCAACCATGGCAAATGAGCAAACTCATGCATTAAATAAGTCACCCAGTTAAAACCAATCATGGTAAAAACAAAGGTTGCCAATACAGCACTTAAAATGACCGGCTTTAAACGCGTTTGCTGCGCCCAAAAAATCCATAAAGGCACAAAGCCAAATAAAGAAGCCCAAGGCGGGAATGGAATATAGCTAGTACCAATAAAGAAGCCGGATAAAACAGGTAAAAACCACGGGGTACGAAAATTACAGTTCATATTAATTTTGATTTTTTATCCATAATGCAAAAGAAGTCATTGCCCAGCCGCGAGCTGCTATTTCAGCATTCAAACAAAAAGACAAAAACCAACTATCTGTTGTCGGCCATGAGAGCCAAACGCACACACCTAAAATGACCGAGACAAGCCCACACAAAACAGTTTCCAGCGTTCTTGGCAACTTCATTGCTTTAGCTAAAGTAATGCGTACTGTGCCCCGAACAATTAAAAACGCGGCAATTAAAATACTAATATCCTGAGCATGCCCCGATACGCTAGTAACAATAAAAATACCCACTACGGTATCCAGCACACCTACTTGCAGGTTTTGTAAAACCTCGCGCTGTTCTTTTGCTAAAAAAGCATCCAAACATTCCAGCAAACCCAAGGATAAAATCAAAATACCACTTAAAGGAAGCAAAGAAAAACCTGTTGCACCTAAGATTTTAATATCAGGACGAATAATACTGGTGATAGTTAAACTTAAACCGATTAATAGCACGCAGGTCGATAAAATAATCAAGCGCTTCCAATCTAGCTCGAAGCCATCAAATCGTTGCATTCTATTAAATAGTCCCATTCTTTTTAGCAAGCTCCTACTGTTTAAAAATCTACTAGGTATTAATTATTGTTTTTTATCTAACGTAGATAGTCGTTCTTCTAATGAATTAATTTGCTTCACCATTTTTTTCACCTGCCCCAATAAAGCAGGTAATTTAGGAATACTCGCCAGTTCACGCATCACTTGTTTAATCGGCCTATTTGGCACACCCCAAACAACTTGGTTTGCTTGTACATCTTTGGTAATTCCAGTTCGAGCAGCAGCTGTTGAGCCATCACCCATGGTAATATGGTCTACTATACCTACCTGCCCAGCTAAAGTCACTCGCTTACCTAAGGTCACACTGCCGGACAAACCAACATGCGCCACAATAATACAGTGCTCACCGATATCATTGTTATGGGCAATTTGTACGAGGTTATCAATTTTAGTGCCTTTACCAATACGCGTCATACCGAAAGTTGCTCTATCGATACAAACATTACAGCCAATTTCAACATGATCCTCGATAACAACACCCCCTAGCTGAGGCACTTTTTTCTGTTTTTCGCCATCCCAGTAATAACCAAAACCATCACCACCAATCACCGTCCCTGCGTGAATAATGACATTATTGCCAATAGTTACTTTAGATAAAAGTGAGACATTCGGGCCTATACGGCAGTTTTCACCAATTACCACATCGTGTGCGATATGCGTATTGGAATCAATTACCGAACCTTTACCTATACTGACATTTTCTTGAATACTGACTTGCGCGGCAACCGCTACGCCTTCAGCTAAAGACACCTGGTTTTCTGAGATTACCGCAGATGAATGAATACCTGAAAACTTTAAGCTATTATCTTCAAATAGCATCATAATGCCGATAAAAACTTCTTTTGGCTTATCCACTTTAAGAATATTTTTACCGATTAAATCAGGAAAGCTCTTTGGCACTAATAAAATAGAAGCCGCACTTTTTTCCGCAGCTGCTAAATATTTATCATTTTCAGCAAAGGATATCTCACCTGCTACCGCTAACTCCAAAGAATTAACCGCTTGCACAACAACATTTGCATCACCCGCTAAATCTCCACCGACATGCTGCTGTATATCAGATAATCGCATTTGCATTTTTTTTATTCCTTTTTAAGTCCAGCTTTTCTTAAATGCAGCAAATAACTCGATAACTTGCTGTTTATAGGCTTTTTCTTCGGTATCGTTTAAATCCATCCAACGTAAGCGATTGGCATTAGCAACAACAGTGACTGAAGACATCGCCATCGCCCCACCCGCAATCATTGGGCTTAATAAAATACCAAACACAGGGTATAACAAACCTGCTGCAATCGGAATACTCAGTGAGTTATAAATAAACGCACCAAATAAATTCTGCTGAATATTTTTAACCGTTGCTTTAGACAATAAAACAGCTTCAGGCACTTTCAATAACGAACCTTGTAAAACAACAATATCTGCACTTTCTATTGCTACATCAGTCCCTGTTCCTATGGCAATTCCAACATTTGCTTGCGCTAAGGCTGGAGCATCATTAATTCCATCACCCACCATACCCACAATTAAACCTTCTGCTTGTAGCTCTTTGACAATAGCCGCTTTTTCTTCCGGTAAGACTTGTGCTTTTACTTCATGAATACCCGCTTTATCAGCAATCGCTTGTGCGGTTGCTTGGTTATCACCGGTTACCATTAAGACACGTACGCCTTGCTGTTTTAAAGCACTAATTGCTTCTGCAGAATCTGCTTTGATAGGATCAGCAACAGCAATAATACCCGCCACTTTCTTATCCACTGCTAATAACATTGGCGTTTGCCCCTGTTCTGCAAGATATTGCATACGAATGGTAAATTCATCATAAGCAATACCTTCTGCCTCCATTAAGGCTGCATTACCAAATAAAACCGCTTTATCTTTAAGCATGGCAGAAACACCATGCCCAGCAACAGCAGTAAATTTCTTCGCACGGGTTAATTTTAACGATTTGTCAGCTGCCGCGCGCATAATCGCATCAGCTAATGGATGCTCTGACCCTTTTTCAATACTGGCCGCCAACTGTAAAACTTCATCTTGCTTATAAGTACCCAATGCTTCAATCATAGAAACCGTCGGCTTACCTTCCGTTACCGTACCGGTTTTATCAACGACCAAACAATTAATCGTACCAGCAACCTGTAAAGCCTCACCATTGCGAATCAAAATACCCGCTTGTGCTGATCGCCCTACCGCTACCATCACTGAAATCGGCGTTGCTAAACCCAAGGCACAAGGACAGGCAATCACTAAAACAGTCATTGCTGTCACAAAAGCATAAGCCATTGAAGGTTCAGGGCCAAAACTCGCCCAAAGAATAAAGGTAAAGATTGAAATACCAACAACAACCGGTACAAAAATACTGGCGATTTTATCAGCGAGTTTTGCCAGCTCTGGTTTGCTACCTTGCGCTTCACGGACTGATTTAATAATTTGTGCTAATGCAGTATCACGGCCAATTCGTGTTGCAGTATACAAAAAGCTACCTTTTAGGTTCATTGTGCCGGCTGCAACTTTAGCGCCTTCTGCTTTTTCTACCGGTAAAGATTCACCGGTTAGCATTGATTCATCAACACTGGAATGACCTTCAATCAGCACTCCATCAACAGCAATCTTTTCACCCGGCCTGACACGTAAAGTTTCGCCTAAGCCTACTTCTTCAATCGGTATATCCAACTCAGCACCTTCACGCACCACTCTAGCGGTTCGTGGCTGAAGGCCGATTAATGCACGAATAGCGCTAGATGTTTTTCCACGGGCTTTGGTTTCTAAAGCGCCGCCTAAATTGATAAAAGCTAAAATAATAATGGATGCTTCAAAATAAGCATGCGCAGAAAGCGAAGGTAAATAATCCGCATAATCAATAACTACACAAGAGTACAACCATGCAGACCCTGTACCTAATGCAATTAAGGTATCCATATTTGCTTGCCCAGCCTTTAATGACTTAACGGCTCCAACAAAAAAGTGACCACCGGAATAATATAATATCCATAAGGTGAGCAATGCAATTTCAGGCCAAAACCAATTGCCTGCTTCTGAACCTATATCAGGTACACCACCAAAATGCCCCATAATCATTAAAGGAATACCAAATACGCCTGCAACTACCGATTTACGGACTAGTTGTTTATAACGCTGGAGTTCCATTTCCTCTTGCTCTGAAGGATCCTCAAAACCTTCCATCACCGCGCCATCATAACCTGATTCTTGTAACGCCTTTTTAAGTAAATCGGGATCTGCATCGCCTTGCACTATCGCAGAATGATCGGCTAAATTTACTTTAACTGAAATAACCCCAGCAACCGAACTTAATGCTGTTTCTACAGGGGCTACACAGCCGGCACAACGCATACCTAAAATAGACAAGCGCATTTCTGTTGGTGCTTGTTTGGAATCTTGAGGGGAATTTTCTTCACTCATCGCTCTTCTCTATATTGATAGGCATTTATGCCTGTTGTCTGAATTCAATCATTTTTTAATGATTTAAGCTTAGTCTTGTACCGCAAAACCCAGTTTTTCAATTAGCTCAATCACATCATCTTCTTCAATTTCATTACCATCAAACTCAACAGTTACTTCATCATCCGCATGATTCGCAACAACTTTCAACACTCCCTCTTCAGCCATTAATTTATCTGTCACTGTTTTTTCACAGCCACCACATTTCATCCCAGTTACTGTTAGTTTTACGCTATCCGTCATCATTGCACCCTTAAGTATAAGTAAATAATAAAATAACTTTCTATCATACTCGACTCATAAACAATAATCATGATATAAATTTAGCAACTTTAACTTATTCAAACTGATAAATTCTATGCGTATTACTCAAGTTCTTTTATTTCTGTCGATTTTTATATCTCCCCTTCTTTCTGCGGAAAACTTAAAAAACCTATCCACCGCTGACATGCAAGAAAAAATCAATGCAGGCGCTTTAGTGATTGACATACGAACCAAGCAAGAATGGCAACAAACCGGTATCATTCCTGG
Organism: Methyloprofundus sp.; assembly: GCA_028599115.1. GTDB lineage: Bacteria > Pseudomonadota > Gammaproteobacteria > Methylococcales > Methylomonadaceae > Methyloprofundus. The sequence continues at coordinate 7,066 of JAQRMR010000055.1, read as the reverse complement.
CAGCCACCCGTTAAATTTTTTTGATAAAAATGGAAATTCAGATCCTGAAAAATGGGTTAATACACTGCAATCACTTAAATCATCGCCTGACCAAGAAGTTATCTTGGTTTGTCACTCAGGAAACCGTAGTGGACGCGTAGGTACTTACTTAAGCAGCCAATTAAACATGTCACACATTGCACACTTATCAACAGGGATTAGCTCATGGTTACGTGAAAAACGTCCCACTCAGACTACTTGCACTACAACCCAACCTTGCTAATTTATGTCATTTAAAACACTCACCTACCAAAGCATTGCACTTGCTGGTGTCGCCCAGTCTGTTTATTTAGTTCATCAACTTGCCACAACTGGAAAAGCGGATGCCGATGCATTTAAAGCCAGCATTGAAAGCTTGATCGCTTTTAATGTCGACAACCCTGCAGACATTTACGGCGGACTGGCAGGCGTAAAAACCGGCTTGCAACAATTACAAAAACAACTGAGCACCAACCAACTGACCAACCCTGATCAAGCACGGTATGTCGCCTCTTTGGTTTTTTTAGAAAGTAAGTTTTCTGATTACCCGGATATGCAAAGTAAAGTCCATCAGAAATTAGAAGTGGCTAGCCAACAAAGTGAACATTTCGGCGCTACCCATGGAAATGTATTGGCTAATATTGCAGATATTTACCACACAACGGTCAGCACCTTAGCCCCAAGAATTATGGTCAACGGTGATCCATCGTATTTGTCATCACAAGAAGTGATTAATAAAATTCGCAGCCTATTATTAGCTGGTATTCGTTCAACAATGCTTTGGCGGCAATGTGGCGGGAGCCGTTGGCGATTTTTGTTCTTTAGAAAAAAAATGCTGGCTGAAGTAGAGTTTTTATTAAGTGAGATCGCTAAAGAGGAACAATAACATCAGGGGTAGGAAGGACTTCCTACCCCAAACAAGCTACCTGCTTACAGTGATGTAATTAGTATACCCACCACGTAACTTCTCATTATCAACGAGCACTGGAACGCAGGCCTTTAGCCTGCCGCTGAATCAATGCAGGCTAAAGACCTGCGTTCCATTTATTCAGGAGTTCGATCCTGTGGATAATGAGAAGTTACACCCACCACAACATAATCTGTTGTTTTCTGATCAGCATCCTTCCTTAACACGGCCAAAGCTATTTAAAAACAACATTCCCAACTGCCAACGCATTGCCATTAACCCTATCAATCAAATGAATCACTTTCATAGCAGCCGCATCATTAAAAACACCCACCAAGCCATCTTGGTGAAGATTGGTAAAAGGAGGGTCAAAAAGCATCGCTTTATCAATAAATCCATTCTTACTTAAATGCGTGATGATGGTATTCATGAAGGTCATTTGGTCGCCACGTAATGATCCCAACTGAATAAAATCAGCAAAGGCATCTTGAGCAGCGGTAACATCTAACCCCACAATGCCACGAATAAATACGCCTAACGGTTTATCGCCATAATTATCGATATACTCCTGCTTTGTACCGACCGTTTTACCATCAAATAAAATACTTTCCAGTGTGTTAATCTCAGTTTCAGTAATGGGCTTATTAGTTTTCAGCTTTTGAATAACAAGGTGATCTTTATGATTACGTACATACGATTCCACTCGGTCTTTATAGCTCTGCAATCTACCATAGGCAGGAATAAGATCATGTTCAGCAACGCCACCGTAATCAAGCTCATCTTCAAAGCTAGTAATAATATTAAGCTGCTCGCTTGTATCAAGGTACTTCATCAAGTCACGCAGTGCCAAGCGCACCTCATCTAGGCGATTGATATTAACAGCCATCCAGAACGGTTCAGACTGTAAATCATTTAACATCATCACTTGCAAAGCAACAGCAGGGATATTCTGTTTTCCCAATAGATCATTAGCGATGCCACTTATCTTATTGATATAGCGATCTGTACTGTATGCACCTGTTAACAGTGCCAGTTGATAGTTCAAGATCAAAATATCAAAGCGTCTTGCCTGCTCATCATCCTCTTTAGCGGGTAAGACCAATGATGACAGATGCGTATTAATCTCCAGCATATCGCCTTTAGATACACTATCCCAGCGTGATTTCTGACTAAACTCTACCACCTCGCGTAATGCAGCCTTAACAACAAACCGCTCTTTATCAAGTGATGATACTAATGCATGTAGTTCGTTGATGTATGAGGCAGCCAACTCCCTTTGCTCATCAGTACTTTCTGTTTTTTCCCTAATCAATAGTGCCACTTCTAACTTAGCTTCAAATACCTGCTGGGTTAAGCTTTTGACAACCTTACCTTCAACACCATCAGGGTTAGCATCAAAGAACTCAAAGTTCTGGCAATAATCAAAGATCAAAAAGTCTTCTTTATCTTGTCCCTGTCCAAATAAATCAGGACACAAACGCGTACCACGTCCAATCATTTGCCAAAACTTCGTTGCAGATTTCACCTGCTTAAAGAACACCAGATTAACCACACGCGGCGCATCAACACCCGTATCCATCATATCGACCGACACCGCTATTTGTGGTTCCTGCTCCTCATAAGGATCAACAAAGATTTCTAATAGGTTTTGGGCTTTAGTTTCATAGTTATCTATCACACGCAGAAACTTACCTGCATATTCAGGATAGTTCTTATTAAACCGTGCTTCTATAAACACCGCATGGGTATGGTTTTTGGCAAAGATAATGGTTTTACCCAACTTATCACCGCCTTGCACCTTAACGCCATTCGTCATTAAATGCGCAAGTACTTTATCAACCGTATCAGTATTAAACAGCCATGTATTTAATGCCGTACTGGATATATCTTCAGCAGCCTCGCCTTCAGTTGGGTCACCAAACTTCTCTTCATACTGCGCTTGCTCAGCTTCTGACAAGTCATTGTAATGAATCCCATCCCGTACAAACTTCAACGGTACAGACACCGCTTTAGGTGGCACAAGATAACCTTCAGCCACCGCCGTGTTTAATTCATAAGCAAAAGTTGGGTTATCATCCTCAATACCAAACAAGCCATAGGTATTATGATCCACCTCTTTCTTTGGTGTCGCTGTTAGACCAACTAATAAGGCATCAAAATAATCAAAAATCGCCTTATACTTCTGGTAAACAGAGCGATGCGCCTCATCAATAATGATTAAGTCAAAGTGACCAACCCCATAAAAACGCTCGCCATCATTCATACCATCAATACGGTTCATAATGCTGGGATAGGTAGAAAACACTAAGCGCGTACTGTTATCTTCTTTCTCTTTGGTTAAATCAATCGCTGATAAATGCGGTAAATATTCATTAAACGCATTTTTAGCTTGAGAGACTAAGGCATTACGATCTGCCAAAAACAGCACACGCTTTGCCCAATTACACTTGGTCAACATATCCACAATAGCCGCAGCGGTTCTTGTTTTACCACTCCCCGTTGCCATCACCAACAAACTTTGTCTAGCACGACCACGTAACTGACCTTGCTGATTAGTAGACACCGTATTTTCAGCCACGCGTACAATGGCTTGCAATTGATAAGCCCGCCCCGATATTGCCTTATTAACCTTAAACTCACGCAAATCAACTCGCGTAACACGGCGATCAATCAATAAAGCCAGTTCATCTTTATCATAAAAGCCCTGCACTTCACGTTCAGGATAAAACTGGTCATCCCAAAGGTAAGTTTCAAAACCATTACTGTAAAAAATAATAGGACGTTGCCCGTGCATTTGCTCTAAACAATTAGCATACAACTCGGCTTGATGCTTACCCTTGCGGGGATCTGCCATCGTCTTTTTAGCTTCAACAACAGCAAGCGGCAAACCATCATCACCCCATAAGACATAATCAACATAACCAATACCGCTACGGTTGGTGCTAACAGGCATTCCCGTTACTTCATATTCAAGCTCATAACCGTCACGTAAATCATCCCAACCCGCCTCTTTAAGCGACACATCAATATAACGGCGACGTGTTTCGGCTTCTGACACCAACAAAGGTACTTCAACATCAATATCAACCACTTTCTCACGCTGCGCTTTACGGGCAGATAAAGCCAAGCGTTGTTGTTCTATTTGCTGTTTTAATTCAGTATTTTCATCGGCAAGCTCCGCTTGTTTTTTCTCAGCTTCACGGGCAGACTTATTTTTAGCTTCCACCTCAGCCAACATAGCCTGCACATCATGTGCGCTTTCAGCCTGGGGGTTAGCACTTGGGATCAGGCTTTCATCAAACACCTGCGTTTCAGGAATCGTCTCACCATAATCAATAGCAAGATAACGCATAAACCGAAACAGATACTGCAACGAAGCCAAAGCCTCTTGCTGGTTGACATTCTTGCCGTGTGCCGCGATATTGCCCGTTTTGCGGATTAAATTTAGCTGATCAAATAAAGCCCGATTAAATAAAGATTGAAATGAATGCTCATGCATTAAGGTATTCAAATCAGCCCGCCAAGGGCGTGTTAGCTTGGCATCATGGTCATATAACCAGTTAATCGCATTCTCAAGAGTGCTACGGCAGAATATTGCAGCAGCTTTGGGGGAAACAAAGGTCAACTGTTCCGCTTCAAGTGCATCAGCATACAAACTAGGAAAGTCTGCTTGGATAAAGGTGAAGTTACTCATATTAAATAGTCACTCTGAAAAATATGTGACATTTGTTCCCGGGAAGGAATCAATTAATGCTTGTCGAACCTCTGGGTGATTTTGAAACACCGTCATCCAGACCGACCAAAAACCATTATTCAGAGCCAAATCATTTATCGTTTCTACATCACATTCATTTTTTTGATATTTAATAAGATAACGTTGAGCTAACTCCCAGCTTTTTTTTCGTCCCTGCCATAAATTATCTGTTCCCGAATACCCATTTCGACTTGGTATTCTATCCAGTCCTACCAAATCAATTAAGGCTTGTGCTTTTGGCTTCACTGCCAAATTGACACTTGCATTTACCTTAATATAACCACCTTCCAAGTAACTGAAAATATTAAAAGTGTCATCTCTATCCGGCAATAAAGCAGCTGTTATATCTTTTCTAGCTTTAATAGAGTTACAGTTAGTGCATGACAATAAGAAATTATTCCAATCATATTTCTTTAGGGGGTGCGTATCCTTATCTTCAATATGCTCAACTGCCAATGCAGATCTAACCCCTTGTCTTTCGCAATAGCTACAAAAATCACCTAACGCCTCAATCAAATGATCCTTTGCCTTACCATAAGGATCGTAGCTTACTTGATTACCAAGAAATAAAGTCTTATCAACAGGTCTCATGAGGTGAGTTCTGTTTTCCGCTCAGCCTTCATTAAGGCGACATAAACAGGATCCTCACTAAATTCTAACTCTATTTTATCGAGCTGATTTTTTATCTCTCTAGTTGCATCATTATTCTTAGATGTTTTCCCATCCTCAATTAAATCAAAATATCTCGACGCGAGAGATTGCATCTCCAGAAAACGCTGACTACGTTGAGGTTCTGCAATATGCATCTCATTCTCTGCAATCTCCTCAATGCTTTTCATCATTGGAGACTCACCACTTTGATGATCTAAGTTAATCAACTCATCTGCTCGCAGTGACTGCACGATAAATGGCGAGTGCGTGGTAATAATAAACTGAATCTTTGGGAATGTTTTCTTCAAGTCTGCAATTACATTTTTTTGCCATGTTGGGTGCAAGTGCATATCCAGTTCATCAATAAGCACAACACCTTCAGTTTCAAGTACAGCTTGCTCACCAAGGTGCGGGTTTAGAGTAACCGCACGATAAGCAATATCTGCTGCCAAACGAATAATATTCTGATACCCATCACTTAAATCAGAAAAAGGCATCCATTCTTTATTATTTAACTGGCCAAGCATATCGTCTAATTCCCAGCTAAAATGAAGCTTATTCCAGCTGGGAACCATACTTGTAATAGCATTGGTAAAGGCAATGTAAAGCGTATCATCCTTATTAAATTTTAATTTAGAATCCTCAAAGGTTTTAAACCAGCTTAAAAAACGTTTTTTACAGGTTGTTGGATCTAATGCAATGTAATAGCCATCTAATCTTGAGCCTTTTTTTGCATAGGTTAACTTCTCATGTTTCTCGCGGGCTAAGCGACCTGTTCCATAATAGGCAATTAAGGGTAAATCATCAGGCATAACATCCTTATCTCTTACCCTATCAGTATAGGCTTCAGCCATATTAATAAGATCCCGAGCACCTTTGTAGCTTGTTGCCCCACCTAGCTTCTTATTAGTGCTTCTTTCCCAGCTAAAATCTTGTCCGGCCAAACTGTGTTGAACAGAAATAGAGAAAGGGAGTTGAACCTCAATATTATCAGAGGAAAGGGCTACTCTTCTTTTTTCACTTTGCTTCAATGGCCGTGAAGTAATGCCATCCACTCCCAGAAAGAAAGTACCTAGAATAAATGAAAGAGCTTCTAAAATAGTCGTTTTACCAGAACCATTATCACCAATCAAAACCGTTACTTGTGAGTTAAAGGAAAACGACTTGTTTTCAAACCCTTTAAAGTTTTGTATCTGTATTTTATTTATTTTCATGGTCTACCCTTGGCTATATAGGCACATTTTACAGTTTAAACGGGGTTAATTCCAAAACTTCAAACACTTGAGGGAGTAAATCACTAGCTATCATGTTAACTCACCCTTAAACGCACGTTGCAGCAGGCTATTAAATAAGTCATTTGATTTTTGCAGGCTGGCTTGGGCTTGTTGTTTTTGGGCTTCTATGGCTAGTATGCGTTCTGCGAATTGGTTTTGTAGGGTGATTGGGGGAAGTGGGATTTTTATGGAGAGCAAAGTGGATTTTGTTAGACTTGGTATAGTCACTGTTTTATTGTGTTGCTCAAAGTTGTACCTAATACAAAAATAATATAGATAATTAAAATTCAATTTTAATTTATTAGGGTGCAAGCCAAATGCAGTATCTACATTCCAGTACTTTTCTTTTACTAAAATTGGTTTATTGATATTCCCTTTTCTTCCCAAGATAATTGTATTTTCTTCAGATATATATTCAGTAGCGTAACTCATAAAACCACCACTACCCATAACTGGGTACTT
>JAQRMR010000054.1 GCA_028599115.1 Methyloprofundus sp. | reverse complement strand
CCCCATCAACCCATTAGCCTTATCATTCAACCCAGCCAATTCCCGATGTATCTCCGCCATCCGTCCCTGATAATCAAAATCCATATCAATCTGTATGCTATAGCCCACATAACGTCCTGGGGTTAAGCTGTAATCATTTTCTTTGACTTCTTCCAGATCAACTACCTTACATAAGCCTTCAATATCCCGATATTGGTCATCAGGAAAATGGCTTTGCAAATCATGCCAGTCCTTCAGGCTTTGCTTATAATCTTGTAACGGTTCGCCGACACTGCTTTGGGTAAACTGATCTTGATATGCTTTAAACACCGCGCTTAGTTCGCGTAATAACTTAGCCTTGGCATCCAGTTGTTTACGTTGTGCGGTATCTTTTTTCTTGGTTTTCTTCTCGGCTGCTAGCATGGCTTTTTTATCAACGTCTAAAGTCGTTTGATATTGTTCTACTAAGCCAGTCAGTGCTGCGGTGGGTTGTTCAAACTGTGTGACTAAGGTTTCATAATCGGCATAATCCCCTGCTTCGGCACACTGTAAAACCTGTGTGGTGCTAGCTTCAGTGGTGGTAAAGTCTAATGAATCTAGCGCATGGTCCTTAATGATTTTCTGGCTTTGTTTGCATAAAGCATTTACGCCAGCTATCAGCTCTTGCGCTTGCTGATGACTTTGTTTTTGCAGGGCTTTTCTGGCATTGGCTATAGCGAGTGTATCGCCTCGGTAGGCTTGCATAATCGCGCTGAAATTACCCAATTGCCCTGTTGAAAAATCACTAAGCGTGGTATTGACTTTACGCGAGGTATTACGCGCATCTATCATTAATATCTTGTGTTTATTTTCTGTGCGTTTGCCCTTATCTAAAAACCAGACATGGCAAGGTAAGGAGCGGGTATAAAAGAAGTTATTGCCCACGGCGACAATACAATCCACGCCGCCTGTTTCTATTAAGCGTTGGCGGATGGCTTTTTCACTATTGCCTGCATCGGTGGCAGAGCTTGCCATCACAAAACCGGCACGCCCTTGCTCATTTAGATAATGATAAAAATATTGTATCCACAAGTAGTTGCCATTATCGGCTTTAGGAATACCCACATCGGCAAATAAGCGATTGTCAGTTTTTACGTAGTCACTTTTTTTATCCACCTTATTCACATTAAACGGGGGATTAGCCATGACAAAATCACATTGTCCGACCAGCTCATGCGGGTTGGTGTAAAAGCTGTTGCTTTCTATCACCTTGCCTTCAATACCATGAATGGCCAGGTTCATTTTAGCGAGCTTGGCATTGTTGGATTTTAGCTCAGTGCCATAGCAGGTGATGGCTTCGTTAACACTTTTGCCTGTGCCCTGGTTTTCTATAAAATGTCCTGTTTGTACAAACATACCGCCCGAACCGCAAGCTGGATCATGAATCACGCCATGATCGGGTTGTATCAGGTTGACGATTAATTGTACTAATGAGGGCGGGGTAAAAAACTCGCCGCCTTCTTGTGCGCCTGCGCCTGTCATGGAAAACTTCATTAAGAAGTATTCATAAATCCGCCCGAACACATCGCCGGTTAAGTTTTTTACGCTGTCTTTATTAAACACGCGCACTAAATCACTGAGTAAATCTTCACTGAGGTCTTGATAGTTACGCGGTAAAATCCCTGCCAATTCGGGGTAGTCTTCTTCTATTAATTTCATTGCGGTATTCACCGCATCGTTAATATTGTCGCCTTCGGGTAAGTTAGCCAGATAATCATACTGCGAGTGTTCAGGTAACATCATCGCGCCCACGGCTTTAAAATCCGCTTTAGTGGCTGCCCGTTTACCGCCTCTGGGGCTTTGTGGAATATTATCCTCAACTATCTGCTTTGCTTGTTGGTATCGGTTTTGCGCATAGCGTAATAAAATCAGCCCTAATACGGGGTCTTTATATTCTGCGGCAGTGAGTTTTGAATTAGCCCGTAAATTATCGGCACTGTCCCACAGGTTAGCTTCCAGTTGCTTGAGTTGTTTTTGGTTCATGGTGTTTTTTACTGTCCCTGTTGGGATTGATGATTTGATTATTTTACCGAAATGGCATTACTGATTCGCCACGTAGTAGCACGCCTAGCCGCCTTAGGATGAGTAGAGGTACGAAACCCAGCGCACTATGCCAAACCCACATAACAGTCGCGTTTTATTAAGCTGGGTTTGATGGGTTTCGCAAACAGCGCCCTACCCATCCTACCCCCTGAAATTTATATACGCTTGCCCTGGCTTTTAGCGAGTGCAGGCTAAAGCCAGCGTTCCAGCAGCTCTGATTTTCCAGTCTTTGCTTATAAATTAGCTGAGTAATAAGCTGATAACAAACTTTTTTTAAATTGTCCTTTATTCAACTTTAACAGCTCAAAAACTTCTCCAATTGTCATTTTGGCTATTTTTTGCTCAGATGTATAACGTAAAGCAAAAAGACTATTTCTTTTCCCCTCAGGGTAGGCAGCCTTAATTTCATCAATTTTCTGCTTAATCAAACATCGTGCTTGCTCAAGTTCGGTTAAATTCTTTTTTTTAATTTCTACTGATTTTACTGGCTTGCGATTTGCAGCCATCATTTCATTTAGGCGCTTACTTTTACCTAAATTAACCATTCCTGAAAAACTCTCAACTTGTACGACTGATTTCTTATTCATAATGAAACGAGTTCGCTTGCCATTTTTTTAATGCGTTAATATACAATTCTGCCTCTTCAGCTCTTACTCGTTCACCTAAAGTTGCCACCGTATCAGCCTCTAAAACTGGGACTTTCTGTTGCAATAAAACCGGGCCTGCATCATAAACTTCATTAATAATTTGTACCGACGCACCGCTTTCTTTATCGCCTGCTTTGAGTACCGCCGCATGGACGAAATCACCATACATTTTATGGCCGCCATGCTTAGGTAATAATGAAGGGTGAATATTTAGTATTCTATTGTTAAATGCCTGTAAAGTGTGCGTACCAATTTTTTTCATATATCCCGATAGAACAATAATATCGGTATTCGCGGCTTGTAACGCCGCACAAATCGCAGCGTCTTCATTATCAGGGTTGGTCTTGCCACTAATATGCACAACTTCAATATTGTTATCCAAACACCAAGGGTAAATCGCGGTTGTTTTATTGTTGGTGATTAATAGCCCTACTTCAAAGCCTTGTAACTGCTCTGCTTTAATCGCAGCAATAATGGCTTTCGCTGAGCTTCCTCCATGAGAGGCTAAAAAACTAATTTTCATTGTCTATCTCTATATCATTTAATTGATTAAATTTCAGTCGGCACCTTTTAACACTCTTTTATCACCGACCACGCCTGACATTTAGCGGCAAACTTCATTGCCGCATAAGCAGGACTTGTTGAGGGTAGTTTTGTATAAGTTATGGATGGATAAAGCTTAGCAACTAAAGGCAGCACTTTCTTTTTATAAGTACTTTCCGCCATAGCTCCATTAAAAAACACGTGGCTTATTTTAGGAAATTCTGCAAACAAGCTAACAAAGTCATTTGCTTCCATGGTTTCTTTATTAATATTGGCATCCAAACTACCCTGCCTTTCGCAAAATTTTAACACATCCCAAAGTGCTATACGCTGCGTAGAAAGTAACTCTTTTCTTAATTGATAATCTAAAATTTCATCCTGATGGTATAAGGTAGTCATAATTTTCCAGAAGGCATTTTGTGGGTGTGCATAATACTGTTGTTCATCAATAGATTTCACGCCTGGCATACTCCCTAAAATCAAAATTTTAGCCTCTTTATTGCCCATTAAAGAAAAACCTTCGATAACTTTATTCTTCAAGCTATTACACCTACTGTCATAAATAATTTTACTGATTTTACTGATTTTACCGTTATTATTTGCGATAATGCGTGGCTATATTTTATAGCTCGCTAACTGCTTGCTATCCCTACTTTTGTTACTTTAACACGGCCTTTCAATAATTTATGTGGTTTAAAAATCTAGCTATCTACCGTTTAACTGAATCCTTTTCTTTATCCCCAACAGAACTAGAAGAAAAATTAGATTCTATGCGCTTTGCACCCTGCACAGGGCATTCTGAATCAAGTTATGGCTGGACATCACCTTTAGGGAAATCATCTGAACAGCTAATTCATCAAGCCAATGGTTTTATGATGCTCTGCGCTACAAAGGAAGAAAAAGTACTGCCTTCTAGCGTTGTTAATGAAATGCTTGCTGATACAATTGCACAAAAAGAAGAACAAGAAGCACGTAAATTATCTAAAAAAGAACGCAGTGATATTAAAGACGATTTAATTTTTGATTTACTGCCGCGTGCCTTCTCTTTTTCTAAAAGAACCTTTGCTTATATCGATCCTAAAGGCGGATGGTTAGTGGTTGATGCCGCATCCGCAAAAAAAGCGGAAGAATTAATTAGTTTTTTGCGTAAAAATTTAGGCAGTCTGCCTGTTGTTCCAGTGAGTACAAAAGAAAAGCCTGTTAGCACTATGACTCAATGGTTACTCAATAATGAATCACCCACTGACTTATTAATTGAAGATGAATGCGAATTACGCGCACCAGAAGAGTCGGGTGGTATTATCCGCTGTAAGCGCCAAGACCTTGCCGCACCAGAAATTAAAAACCACCTTGATACCGGCAAACAAGTCATCAAACTAGCACTTAGTTGGTCTGATCGCCTTTCTTTTGTGCTGGATGAAAATTTATCCGTTAAGCGTTTAAAATTTCTAGATTTAGTGCAAGACCAAGTTGCGGATACTGAATCAGATTCAGCAGAAGATCAATTTGATGTGGATTTTACTATCATGTCTCAGGAACTTAGCGGCTTTTTACCTCGTCTATTAGATTTATTTGGCGGCGAAAATATTCGCTAATGTTTAACCCTATCTATAAAAAGTATTTTGTCGTACTGGGCTTACTCTTAGCCAGTACCTTAGCTGAAGCCACTTCTTTTGTACTGCCCAACACACCTAGCGATAGCTTAATTAAAGCTGAGGATATGCAGGCTAACAGCCAAACCTTTGCTGATGAAAAAGAAGATTTATTGGATATAGCCCTGCGTTATGATTTAGGACAAAATGAAATTGTTCGCCTTAACCCGGCGGTAGACCGCTGGTTACCCGCAATGAATTCGGTTATCCAACTACAAAACACACGCTTACTACCGGACACAGAGCGAAAAGGCATTGTTCTTAACCTTCCTGAGTTCAGGCTTTATTACTATCAAACTGCAAACGAAGGCCAGCCTGCCAAGCTCTTAACGCACCCTATTAGTGTAGGCCGCCAAGACTGGGATACTCCGCTAGGTAGAACAAAAATTGTCGCTAAAAAAGAGAACCCTAGCTGGCGCCCCCCAGCATCAATTAAAAAAGAACACGCAGAAAAAGGCGACCCTTTGCCTGATATTGTCCCTGCAGGCCCTGATAACCCCTTAGGTTTATTTGCTATGCGTTTAGGTATCCCAGGTTATCTTATCCATAGCACCAACAAGCCTTTTGGCGTAGGGTTACGCGTAAGCCACGGCTGTATTCGTATGTACCCCAAAGATATAGAAAAACTTTTTCCACTGGTAAAAGTAGGCACTGTTGTTACTATCGTTAACCAACCTGTTAAAGTTGGCTGGTTTGAAGGTGACTTATACATTGAAGTTCACCCGCCTTTAGAAGAACATCAATTTGAGGATTTACTGAGTCTCAGCTTAGATTTAATTGAGCAAAAAAATGATGAGCAACTACTCATTATTAATAGTAAGGCATTAAAGCAAGCCATTATTAACAAAAATGGACTACCTATTAAAATTTACGAGCAGCCAAAATAAAAAACGATTAAATTTTGCCGCAACTTATCATTATCCACAGGATCGAACTCATGAATAAATGGAACGCAGGTCTTTAGCCTGCATTGATTCAGCGGCAGGCTAAAGACCTGCGTTCCAGTACTCGTTGATAATGAGAAGTTACATTTTGCCCTCCTCAAACCTTGAGCAAATTATTTTTATCTCTGCTTTTTCGAATCAATTCATTGCCAGAAGCAACTGACTCCTCTTTAGCTAATCGATCATAAAGTACGACATTGACGGTTGCCGCCAAGTTCATACACCCTACCGTCGGTATGTAAACAACAGCATCCGCTTTATTGATAATATCCTGACTTAAAGAGCCATCTTCAGGCCCAAAAACATACAGTGCATTTTGAGGGTGCTGAAATTCAGGTAAAGTAATTGCATTTTCTGCCAACTCGATACACACCACTTTCATTCCTTCGGGTACCTCATTAATAAAGTTAGCCTGTTCTGATAAAGGTACATTTTTTCCTATTCTTCGGCTTGTATCTGTTGAGTTTGCCTTATATTGAAGCGCTCGCGTATAGCGGCTTCCTGTATAAACAACCCTGTCTACTTGGTAATTTGCGGCTGCGCGCATCACTGAACCTACATTTTCTGGGCTTTTAGGGTTACATAAAGCGACGATCACCTTATCTTTAATCATTTCTCATCAACTCCACAAGCTATTGATCTTTATTTGCGCCATATAACGCCCCAAAAACGTCTAAATAAGTTAAATATAAGCGCGTATCAAGTTCTAGTTGCTGATAGTTAGGCTCCATATATTCACATAATTTATAAAATGCTTTGTTATGCTGCTTTTCTTTTAAATGCGCTAATTCGTGCACGGTAATCATGCATAAAAATTCTATCGGAGCATTCTTAAAAACAGCGCCAATTCTAATTTCATTTTTAGCTTTTAATTTACTACCTTGAACTCTAACGATGAAACTATGCAAGCCCAAAGCATGATGCAGCACATCCAAGCGCTCATCATAAACAACTTTACTTAATGGGTTAGATTTCCGCATAAACTGATTTTTTAAACCGAAAGCATAAGTATAGAGTGCCTTACTGCTTTTTATCTCATGCGTCTCAGGATACTTTTTTAACAAATAATCACCCAACGTATTCTCTCTAATCAGTTGACTGACTAATTCTTTTGTAGCCTCAGAATAGCCTGTAATATAGCGTAAATTATTCACTAAAACGCTTTAACCCCAAGGTGGTTGCTCACCACTATAAGCCACAAAATCTTTATCAGCTGCCTGTGTAATTATATTTTGTAATGCCTTTTTAGCGGCCACAGGCTTCACAGATACTCTTGCTACCCCTGTATCCAATATCCATTGGGAAAATTCATCCAACACAGCTCCTTCAGGTGCATACCATTTCTTTTTAGCTGGATCCCAACGTGCACCCAACGCTTTAGCAGCATCTTTTTCTGCATAGGGAACATTTAAATAGTTTTTAGTTGTCATACCATCCTTTAAAAATTGTCATTGTCTAAGCCTTATTGTATAAAAGCTTAAAACGCGCATAAATAAACAGTCGCAAGATTAGTTTGATTCAGCCGTACTGGAGTCAAATGCTTAAGCCTATTATAACTACGTTTGATATAAACTGTATTACCACCCATTGCTAGAGCGCTATTTTTAAGCTGGTTATAAGCTCCTTCTTTAATCTTTTCATTACTCATAAATTCACCAAAAATCATGCCTCCCTCCGAAGCAGATACTTGCCCTAAGAATTCACACATTTTTTCAGAAGGCTCAATATTAATTAATAATACTCTTTCTGCCCCTTCTTTTAATTTGGTTTCCGCGCAAGCAGTCACTACAAGTAATATTCCTATTGCATAAAGTTGTTTAATTTTCATCATCACTATCACGACTAAAGAAGTTAGTTTATTTAAACACAGCCGAGTAAAAACGGCACTTATTGCAGGCAAACAAAAAAAATATTAACTATCCCTTATCAAAGCATAATCTTTAATATTTCCTTAATAAGAAAATATATGTCATATGCCCCAGACGACTAAGCCATATCCCTTAAGTTTGCTTGTTTTCTCCCCAATATTTCAGTTTCTACGCAGTTTTCTACAAGCAAACCTTTAATACATAACAAGATTTATGCCATTATCAGCGACAAATTGTCACGTGACAATTTGTCACATTTTTAATTTCCTCGCAACTTGTAAACTGTACCCAGATTTTGTTATTAATCTGATTTAAGTGCATTACCTTCCCTCTATGTGATAACTTTTTATTGCATCTTTTGCGGCCTTCGGGCCGCATTTTTTTTACAAAAAACTATTTTATGCCATTAGAAATAAGCTTCATTCTATTTTTATGCATGCTAATTGTATTTTTGCTGATCCAACGTTATCAACAGCAAAAAACCAGCAAAAACCTCGCGCAAAATAAAAAAATATTAGCCAAAGACTTCAACCGTATTGCTATTAATATTTCCCCCGCTCAATTCAATCGCCCTGATTTTATAAAAAAGGTCCAAAATACGATCAAAAGCACTGGTGTTGATACAAAGCATTTAGAAATTGAATTAACTGAAAGTGCATTACAAGAATCAACCCATTTTGTCATTGAGAAATTAAATGCCATAAAAGCATTAGGTATCAATATTGCCATCGATGATTTTGGTACCGGCTACTCTTCTTTAAGTCGCTTAAAAGCATTGCCTATCGACTTATTAAAAATAGACCGCGCCTTTGTCACTGACATTTGCAACAACCATGAGGACCTAGAAATAATAACAGCGATTATAAAAATGGCCAGTGCCTTAAATATTGATACATTAGCCGAAGGTATTGAAAAAGAAAACCAAGCTATTACATTGAAAGAATTAAGCTGCAACTTTGGACAAGGTTTTTTATTTTCTAAAGCTATTGATGCACCCAGCTTTACTCACTCTCTAATATCCTCTAATTTAACTACTTAAAAGGAAAAATACTCTTCTTACTAAGGCAACCCCTACAGTCATTAAATAGTTACATTAAACTTTTTCTGCAGAATTTGGGTGTTATACTGATCTGATATTACTTAACTAAAGAAAATACATAAGGAACGTAGCATTATGACTAAGTTGTTTTTGGCAATTATCACCCTCTTATCTGCAGCAATAGGAAGCTTTCTTATCAGTTATTTAGGCGGCACATTTAGTCTATCTCAATTTTCTTTTATTTTTCTTTTTGGCATTATCATCAGTGCGATCAGTACTTATTGTTGCTACTCATTACTACAAACAGAATTACAGAAACAAGTATCCGCCTTAACTCGCAGTTCACACAATGAATCAGTTAACCTAGCTTGGCGAGCTACAGAACAAGGTTTTTTTAAACCTTATGCCTTACAGCTTAACAAAATCTTTGCTCATTTAGATACTCATTTAGGCACCATTAGAAGTTCAGCTTCCCGTTTAATCCCTATGTCACAAGAGCTGGTTGATGTTTTTAATAATGTTAATCAAAAAACAGTCTTACAAGCGCAATACGGACACACTATGTCTGATATTTTGCAACAAATTGAACAAACAAACCATTTAATCACTCAGCATACTGACGCTATTGAATCCTCTGTTCATGATGGAGTTAGCTCAGTTGAAAACAGCCAAGAAGTAGTTGCCGACACAGTGAATAGTATTAACCAGCTTGCAAGTCGCTTAGAGTCTGCATCAAGTGAAATTATCACTTTAAATAATAATAGTGAAAATATTGTTAGCGTTATTGAAGTCATTGACGGTATTGCTGAGCAAACTAATTTATTAGCACTAAATGCAGCAATTGAGGCTGCAAGAGCTGGGGAGCATGGCCGTGGTTTTGCTGTGGTAGCAGATGAAGTACGTTCATTAGCAGAAAGAACTCGTAATTCCACGCTTGAAGTCCGCTCGATGATTGAAGAAATTCATTCAAGCACTCAGCAAGTGGTGAAATCTATGGATGCTGGTCAAGAAGCGATGAAAGATACCATGAATAAATCACAGCAAACAACAGCTCAGCTTGAGAAAGTACATAGTGCGGTTCAACTGATTAACTCAGCATCTCAATCAATCGTACAGTCAAGCACCTCTCAAACATCGACCATTACTCAAGCACACAACTCTATTCATAGCATTACTGAGATGAACTCCAATTTATTAGGTAGCACTGATAGCGAATCATTAGAGTCTGATGACTTGAAAAAGTTAGGTGACACACTGCATGATAAGTTAGATTT
>JAQRMR010000053.1:44591-51849 GCA_028599115.1 Methyloprofundus sp. | reverse complement strand
CTTGAAGATACTCGGGATGTTCTTCGTCGTTTACACTATTCAATCCATACAGAACGAGCTTATTGTGATTGGATTACTCGGTTTGTGCAGTTTCACCATTTACAAGCTAGAGAAACTTTACAAGAAAATACCCGACTTTTTTCATTCGAAAAAAGACAACATATAGGTAAAACACCGCTATGTACAGTTAATGTATAAAAATAATGCTTCTCCTTTTATTCTACCCTTTACTATAAATCCCCTATAATAGAGTTAACTAGTCATTAATAACAGCTATCCCATGAAGATCATTCGTATACTTGTTAAACTCTACTTTTTATTGTTGCTGAATAATACCGATGTCTTTGCAGAACCTAGCCAAAACTATTTCAGTATTTCTTTAGCAACGGAAGCTCAAGAAAGTATGGGCTTAGAAATCACTAGCCTAACAACATCAATACTTCAAAATGAAATACCTAGTTTTGCCACTCGTGTTAATTTAACGCCATTATTAAAACAACGCAGCAACTACTTTGCCCAATTGGCCAACGTCCAAGTCAAACAGCTGCAAATTAAACAAACTCAAGCCGAAATAAAACGCTTAAAAATCCTTACTAACAAGCAAGCCGTTTCATCACGCAAGTTATTGACTAAAAAAAGCCAATTAGCCATTTATTTAGCCGAGATAAAAGCCTCTAAAAATAAATTACGCTCTCTATCAAACCAATTTACGGCACAATGGGGGGGCACCCTAAACAATTGGTTTCTTAGTGAAAATGAACCACACTTCCAACAAATCAAGCAATTCAAACAACATATTTATATTACTTATTTACCCGCTAATATTCTACTAGCGCCTGAGCATATTTTTCTGCACCCCAATAACTTTCGAGAACAAGCAAAAAAAGCCCAGTTAATATCAAGTACCCCTAATGACACCAGCTCTCACCAAGTTGCTAATGCTTTTTACTATTTAGCAGAGCCATTAAGTACACCGCGTAACCGTGTGAAATCCTGGATCCCTTCAAGCTCTCAAGGTAAAACTGGCATCATTATTCCCCAGTCGGCTTTAGTATGGCGTTTAGGCCAAAGCTTTGTTTACTTACAAGTTGATGATGAAGTTTTTAAGCGAGTAAAAATCACAAAAAAAATTCGTATTAATTCCCATAACTATTTCATTCAACACCCCCTACAAGCAAACGACCGCTTAGTCATCTTAGGAGCACAAACCTTATTATCAGAAGAATTCCGTGGACAAATTCCTGCGGAAGATGATGATGACGATGATTAAAGTAGGAGCCTAAACAATGCTTGCTTATTTAGTACGATTTTCCATTCGCTTTTACGGCATAGTGATTGCCTTAGCCATACTGATTCTCGTTTACGGTAGCTATCGTTTTGCCACAGCAGGTTTAGATATTTTTCCTGAATTTTCCCCCAAGCAAATTATTATCCAAACAGAATCCTCAGGGTACTCTGCAGAGCAAGTTGAAGTCTTAGTCACCCAGCCCATAGAATCCTCGTTACGCGGTTTAATGGGCATACAATCTATGCGCTCTGAATCCATACAGGGGCTTTCTATTATTACTGCTATTTTTGCAGAAGATAGTGATATTTATCGTAACCGTCAATTAGTCACTGAACGTTTATCCAGCTTAGAAGCCAAATTACCTTCCGGTGTACAATCGCCAATACCCGTCCCCCTTACTTCTTCCTCTGCCACTGTCTTAACCGTCGGTCTCAACTCCGAACATAAGGATTTAATGCAGTTACGTGATTTAGTCGATACCTTACTTGTTCCGCGATTATTAGCTGTGCCGGGGGTCGCTGATGTGAATATTTTTGGCGGCGAAATTCGCCAAGTGCAAATTCAAATCGACCCTTTAAAATTACAGCAATACCAACTGTCAGTGAATGACCTCATTAAAGCAACGCAGCAATTAGGCCAGTTACAAGGCGGCGGTTTTATAGAAAATGCGAACCAACGCTTTACTTTGCAAGTAACAGGTTTAGAAACAACCCCAGCAGCACTACGCAAACATGTCATTCAATATAGCACTGAACATACGCTGTATTTAGGTGATGTTGCCAGCATCAAATATGCACCTGAACCTGCCATTGGCGCAGCACAAATCATGGGGAAATCAGGTATTGTGATGATGATTATTGGCCAGTTTGGTGCCAATACGCTGACTGTTTCCAATAATGTCGAGCAAGCTTTGACTGAGTTCTCTCCTGTCTTTGCTGAACAGCAAGTCAACTTCTATTCACACCTATTTCGCCCTGCGGACTATATTAAAAGCTCTCTTAACAATTTATCCAGCCATTTATTATTAGGCGGCTTTTTTGTGTTATTCATTTTATATTTATTTTTATATAACTTACGTACCGCCTTTATTTCTGCTATTGCTATCCCTGTTTCTTTAATTAGTGCGGTACTCATTTTAATAGAAATGGGCATTAATCTAAATATTATGGTGTTAGGCGGTTTGGCCATTGCTTTAGGAGAAGTGGTTGATGATGCCATTATTGATACCGAAAACATCTTTCGGCGCTTACGCGAAAATCGCCTCTTAAAACACCCTTTAGCCACTCATCAAGTGGTCTATACTGCCTCTATGGAAGTGCGTAGCTCGGTGGTTTATGCCAGTTTTATTGTTGCCTTAGTGTTTGTACCACTATTAACCTTAAGCGGGGTCGCTGGCAGACTCTTTGCCCCTTTAGGTTACTCTTATATTTTAGCTATTCTTATGTCGCTGCTAGTTGCATTATCCTTAACTCCTGCTCTCTGCTATTTATTATTAAGTAAAAATTTATCGCTAGAAAAATCGCCACCATTGATTGAATATTTAACCCCGCGATACACAGCACTCCTGCAACTGATTAGCCAACATGGTTACCGTATTTTATTAGCCTGCTTATTTATTTCCATTGCGGCTATCACGCAATTTTCTAGCTTGGGGCATAAATTTTTACCTGAACTGCGTGAAGGCCACTATATTGTGCATACCACCAGTATGCCGGGCACCTCTTTACAAGAATCCATACGCCAAGGCAGCCAACTCACCAAACAATTTAAACAAATAGCAGAGATAGAATCGATCTCTCAATGGGCAGGACGAGCAGAACGTGGTGCAGATACTTATGGCAGCCACTACAGTGAATTTGAAGTTCGTTTAAAACCTTTATCTGGCGAAGAGCAGCAAATTGTTTTAGAAAAACTACGCGATATTTTAGAAGATTTCCCTGGCATTTTATTTGAAGCAAATACCTTTTTAACCGAACGTGTTGATGAAACTATTTCTGGTTACACCTCGCCTATTGTGGTTAATATCTATGGTAATGATTTAAATGCGCTGGATAAAAAAGCACAAGAAGTCGCCAAACTGATGCAATCTATTCAAGGTGCGGCTGATATTCAATTACGCTCTCCTCCCGGAACACCTTTAATACAAATACAGCTAGACCAAGAGCAACTTAATTTTTGGGGCGTGCAAGCCAGTACAGTGCTGCAAGTCGTACAGGCCGCCTACCAAGGGATTGATGTTGGCAAACATTTATTAGGTAATCGACAAACTGCTATCACGGTCACTTTAAACCCTGAATTACGCCAACAAACCGATAGTATTGAGCAATTGCCCATTAAAACCTTATCGGGGCAATTAATTAAACTAGGAGATGTCGCTAAGATTCAGCATAATTCAGGGCGATATAATATATTGCACCAAAACGCACAGCGTCGACAAAGTATTACTTGTAATGTTCATGAGCGTGATATTGACTCTTTTATGCAAGAATTAAAACAAAAGGTTCATGAAAATATTCGCTTTGAAGGCAAGCTTTATCCTGAATTCACGGGTGCAGCCATCGAACAAGCGCAAGCCAAAAAAGACCTTATTCTGCATTCACTGTTGGCAAGTATCGGCGTATTATTCTTTATTTATATTGCCATAGGTAATTTACGCCATGTTGCGATCACTTTAATTAACGTGCCTTTTTCATTAATTGGCGGCATTATTGCTGTGATACTTATTAACGACAGCCTATCCGTTGGCTCTATTATCGGGTTTATTACCCTTTTTGGTATTACTGTTCGTAACAGTATTATGTTACTTTCACACTACCAATATTTAACCGAAAAAGAAGGCTTACCTTGGAATCAAGCGACTGCCTTTAAAGGTGCCAAAGAACGTTTACCGTCTATATTAATGACCGCCTTAGTCACCTCTCTAGCCATGGCACCTATTGCCTTTAATAGTGATAACCCAGGTTTAGAAATTATGGGGCCTATGGCCGCTATTATTATTGGTGGCTTAGTTTCTTCCACTTTTTTAAACCTTTTATTATTGCCTTTAATGCTTTTAAAATACGGCCAATTTAATAAAAAAACTGTCTAATAAAAAATCATGAAAAATAAAATTCTTATTGTTGGTGGCGCAGGC
Source organism: Methyloprofundus sp. (assembly GCA_028599115.1). GTDB lineage: Bacteria > Pseudomonadota > Gammaproteobacteria > Methylococcales > Methylomonadaceae > Methyloprofundus. Next base: position 47,428 of record JAQRMR010000053.1, on the reverse strand, counting down.
TATATTGGCTCTCACATGGCAAAAATGTTGGCGAATACAAATAATGAAGTCATTATTTTAGACAACTTATCCACCGGCTTTCGACATTTAGCTAAATATGGTGAATTAATCGTCGGCGACCTTGCTGATACGCATTTATTAGAAAACCTATTCAACACACATAGTTTTGATGGTGTTATTCATTTTGCTGCCAATAGCTTAGTCGGCGAGTCAATGACCAATCCGGCAAAATATTATCGTAATAACATCTCAGGCACATTAAATTTATTAGATGTTATGTTGCGTCACAAAGTTAAAAACCTCATTTTTTCCTCCACTGCCGCAACTTTTGGTGAACCTGAATACTCACCTATTGATGAAAACCACCCGCAAAAACCTATCAATACTTATGGTACGACTAAGTTAATGGTAGAAAAAATATTGCAAGATTACGCAGACGCCTATGATTTTAATTCGGTCTGTTTACGCTATTTTAATGCCTGCGGTGCAGATCCTGAAGGTGAACTGGGGGAATGTCATGACCCTGAAACGCACTTAATTCCGCTCATTTTACAAGCGGCATCAGGTAAACGTGAAGCAATCACCGTTTTTGGCCGTGACTACCCAACTGACGATGGCACCTGTATTCGTGATTATATTCATATTAATGATTTATGTAGCGCCCATGCTCTTGCCTTAGATTCATTAATCAATCAACAAAAATCAGGGGCACTTCGTTATAATTTAGGCAATGGTGCTGGGTTCTCAGTGCAACAAGTATTAGATGTTGTACAAGCTGTTGTGGCAGAAGATAACTGTACCGTTCAGGTTTTATCAGGTGAACGCCGAGCGGGCGATCCTGCCGTTTTAGTGGCAGATGCCCAAAAAGCACAAAAAGAATTAGGCTGGCAGCCCATTTTTAATGACTTAGAAACTATTGTTCGTCATGCTTGGGCCTGGGAAAAACAGTTACGAAACTTAGCTTAATAAATTAATGCTGCGTAGGATTGCTAAAATAAAGCGTCTGCTTTTAGCAGCGAGTCACCACCAATAAATTCCTTATCTTGCTGGAGAAGGTTAGGATAAGGAATTCGTAGGCCGGAATAGCGTCAGCGTTTTCCGGCGTTGTTTAATATGACTTAGGTGATTATCTTAAGGTGGAAAACATGTAATTCAACGCCTTGTATCTTTTGATTTATAAGAGAATATGAAAGAAGAGCGTTATTTTATTTCTCCCTCCCCAGCAAGGGAGGTCTTTTATAAGAGCAACTTTTATTTTTCAATACTTAACAGTGACATAGCCTAACTTAATGTAACTTCTCATTATCAACGGGCACTGGAACGCAGGGCTTTAGCCTGCCGTTGAATCAATGCAGGCTAAAGACCTGCGTTCCATTTATTCAGGAGTTCGATCCTGTGGATAATGAGAAGTTACAACTTAATCGCAGTGACGCAGCGACTCACTATTAACTTAACTAAAAACATTCACATTATGCCTATAGATATTTTATTAACCTTAGTTCTTACCACCATTATTCAATCTTTATTTGGTGTCGGTATTCTGTTATTTGGTACACCTATATTACTCTTATTAGGCTACGATTTTAGCTTTGCCCTTTCAGTATTATTGCCCATCTCTATCTCCGTCAATCTACTGCAAATCATCAAGCATTATCAATACATTGATTTTAAAATCTACAAAAATACGCTGTGTTATAGCATCCCTTTTATTGTCTTATTTCTAGCGATTATTACTAATATTCATTTTAATATTAGCTTAATCGTCGGCGTTTTTTTACTATTAGTTGCCGCAAAAAACTTTTTTCCTAGTGTTGATAAAAAGCTTTCATCACTGATTCAATATGAACGTTCTTTTTTGGCGGTAACAGGTATCGTTCATGGCATTAGTAATTTAGGCGGATCTCTATTAACGGCATTAATTCATAAACAAGATTTACCTAAACACAATACCCGCGTTACTGTTGCTCTTTGCTACGCTAGCTTTGCACTAGTACAGCTACTCACTTTATTCCTTATCGGCTTTGAATCAGGCTTATCCTATTCCGTACAAATGAGCCTATTACAAATTTCAATTGTGGTCTTTTTAATCACCGAAGAAATGGTCTATAAGCAAATTGATAACTCTAAATACACGCGATTATTTGCGCTATTTCTAGCTATCTCAGGCGGCTTATTACTATACAAATCATTCTAATTTCTTAAACCAATAATAAAAATAGGAAAAAACATGAATACTCTATTAAAACGCATTGCTAATTACTTCTTAATTGGCATTTTGGCCTTTATCCCTATTGTCGTCATCTTACAGATCGTACTGTTTATGAAGGTGTTGATTTCCAACTCATTTCAACTGGTTTACGGTTATTCAGATAACTACTTTATTACCCTGATTGTTTTTTCTTTAAGTTTTTCGTTGTTTGTTTATGTCGGGTACCGATTAAATAGAATGGGCGGCACTTGGATTATTGCCCTAATTGATGCCACAGTAAATCGTATCCCTTTACTAAATACTATCTATCGAGTCACCAAAAAAGTCGTCAACCTATTTTCAGGGCACGAGCAAAAAGATGCGCGCGAAGTTGTTTTTACTGAATACCCAAAAGAAGATGTCTGGGTACCTGCTTATGTGACGAATAAAGAAAAGGACATGTACATCTTATTTATCCCCACATCACCCAACCCAACTTCTGGTTTTACTGTAATTGTGCATGAATCAAAAGTGGTTAAATCTAAAATGTCGATAGAAGAAGCCACTAGCTTTATTGTCAGTGTCGGTGTGGATTTTAATAAAAATGACGATTTACAACAGTTGCGACCTAAGTCTTAACCATTATTAT
>JAQRMR010000053.1:0-44491 GCA_028599115.1 Methyloprofundus sp. | reverse complement strand
TCAGCGTTTTCCGGCGTTGCTTAATATGACTTAGCATAGGTGGTCATCTTAAGGTCACCCTACGCACTATAAAATATCAGAGTGTCAGGACAAAATTCAAAAATGTCACTAAATTTTAGGCAAAAAAAAGGAGAGGCTGCAAATATTGCAGCCTCTCCTTTACTTTTTATCTAAAAAATATTCTTTCTTTAGAAGTTTAAGTAAATACTTTTAAGATCTTTTACAGCCTCAACAGCTAAAGCCATTTGTTCTGCAGCTTCGCCCATATCGTTTGCTTTGAAAGCTTTACGAGAGTTTCTAAGGTACTTATTTGCTTTTTGTTTTGCTCTATTGACAGTAGCACTTTCAATTGTGTTCATAGTTTGTTTAGCTTTTTTCATTAAAGCTAAAACTTCTTTTTTCTCAACACCTGAGTTTAAAGCTTCTGATGCGGCTTCGATTGCAGCAATTGAATCATCAAATGCAACTAAAACTTCTGCACCTGATTGATTTTGAATTTTTCCACCCTTCTTCTCTTTAGCCATTACAGAAGGAGATACTGCCATCATTGCAGTGCTAAGTGATAGAGCTAGTACAGCTGTTTTTAATAAACTCATTAGAAAAATTAACCTCGTTAATTAATTGTTATTGTAATTTAAAGTGGGTGTCTAAATATACTCACTCACTTCCGTACCTAAAGTTTTAAATACTTAGTAAATTATATCATAAAAAATAATTCCGTTTTTTTTTCAATCCCTTACCTAATAAAAGGGTATTACGATGTCGCCTGCTTTTTTTCATCTTCCTCAACTGAAATAACTTTTAAAGCATTCGTACCACCAGACTTATTACTTAAATCACCTTGGGTAATAATATAAGTGTCACCTACCTGAGCATAATTTAAATCTGTTAATGTTTTTAATGCCGATTGATTTAATATAGCTTGGTCAGTCGATTTTAAGGATAAATAGACCGGGATAACCCCTCGATATAAAGTCACTTTGCCTAAGGTTGCCTCTTGATTGCTAAATGCAAAAATAGGCAAACCTGAGCTAATTCGTGACATCCATAAAGGTGCTGAACCCGACTGAGTTAAAGAAATAATACCTTGGGTATTCATGTGATTAGCCATATACATCGCTCCCATAGCAATGGCTAAATCAACACGCTCAAATTGCATATCAACTCTGTGCTTGGAAACTCGAACACTCCGCTGCTTTTCTGTTTCTACACAAACACGCGACATTGCCTCTACCGTTTGTACCGGGTATTTTCCCATCGCAGTTTCTGCAGATAACATAATAGCATCCGTGCCATCAACCACAGCATTGGCAACATCAAACACTTCTGCACGAGTAGGGATAGGATTTTCAATCATAGACTCCATCATTTGTGTCGCGGTAATAACAGCTCGATTTAACTGTCTTGCACGCTTAATTAAGCGTTTTTGAGCAGCAGGTAAATTCGCATCACCAATTTCTACCCCTAAATCCCCACGCGCAACCATAATCACATCAGATGCCAAAATAATTTCATCCATTACCTCCATCGCTTCTGCACGTTCCATTTTCGCAACAAGGCTTGCATCACATCCTGCCGCCGTTAACAATTCCCTTGCTTCATGCATATCTTTTGCAGAACGCGGGAAAGAAATAGCAACAAAATCCGCTTTTATTTTAGCAATGGTTTTAATGTCTTTTTTATCTTTGTCTGTTAAAGCCGCTGCAGATAAGCCTCCCCCTAATAAGTTAATACCTTTATTATTAGAAAGTTGCCCACCCACAACAACAGTACAACTCACTCTGCCTTGTTCGACCTTATCAACATCTAAAACAATACGCCCATCATCTAATAATAATCGGCTACCTTTTTTTACTTCACGCGAAAGCGGCTCATAAGTAATTCCCACTTGCCCATAATCACCTTCTTCTTCACCTAAATTAATATCTAAAGCAAAGTACTGACCTTCATTTAACCAAACTTTATCGTTTGCAAAACGTGAAATTCTAATTTTAGGGCCTTGTAAATCGGCAAGAATACCTACTCTACGCCCTGTTTTTTTAGCCATCGCACGGATTTGTTTTGCTCGATCAATATGATCTTGTGCTTTTCCGTGGGAAAAATTTAAACGTACAACATCAATACCCGCATAAAATAGTTTTTCAAGCACTTCTAGGTCATCTGTTGCAGGGCCTAAGGTAGCGACAATTTTAGTTCTTCTTAATGCAGTCATATCAATTCACATAGTTTATAAAACAGAAAATAAAAAGGGTTAGCTTACTAAAGCATTTGCGCCTCAATAAACTAACCCTAGTGTACCTTTAAAATGCGTCAGAAATATTACTTTGCATTCATTAGTGCAATAGTGGTGTCTATCATACGGTTTGAAAAGCCCCACTCATTGTCATACCAAGATAAAACTTTCACTAAAGTACCGCCAGTGACTTTAGTTAAGCTTGCTTCATACGTTGATGAAGCCGCATCATGATTAAAATCCATTGAAACAAGCGGTTTACGGTTGATATTTAAAACGCCTTTTAATGGACCTTCTGATGCCGCTGTTAGTAATGAATCAATTTCTTCAATGGTTGTTGCTCTTGAAGCAACAAACGTTAAATCAACAACTGATACATTAATGGTTGGTACACGCATTGCAAAACCGTCTAACTTTCCTTTCATTTCAGGCAAAACTAATCCTACAGCCGCTGCTGCACCTGTTTTGGTAGGAATCATTGATTGCGTTGCAGAACGTGCGCGACGTAAATCTTTATGATATACATCAGTTAATACTTGATCATTGGTATAAGAGTGAATGGTTGTCATTAAACCAGATTCAATACCAATACCGTCAATGAGTGGCTTAACTAAAGGTGCTAAACAGTTTGTTGTGCATGATGCATTAGAAATAACAGTATCTGATGATTTTAATATGTCATGGTTCACACCATAAACAATCGTTGCATCAACATCCTCACCACCTGGTGCAGAAATAATAACTTTTTTAGCGCCTGCTTTTATATGTGCAGAGGCTTTTTCTTTGTTATTGAAAATACCTGTACACTCATGAACCACATCAACACCAACTTCCCCCCAAGGAATATCAGCCGGGTTTCTTTCAGCAAAAACGCGAATTTTATCGCCATTAATGACAATATAGTCCCCTTCTACGCTCACTTCAAAAGGAAATTTTCCTTGTACTGTATCGTATTGCGTTAAATGTGCGTTTGTTTCAGCATCACCTAAATCATTAATAGCGACAACTTTTATTTCGCTAGTACGATTATTTTCATACACTGCACGCACGATATTACGCCCAATACGACCATACCCATTAATTGCAATTTTAATCGCCATCAATTTTCTCCTAAAGAATATTAAAAACTAATTGTTACGAATAAACATTATCCGCATTCTATTTAAATCTTAGCCAACAAATAAAAAAAGGAGAACTAAACTCAATTAGCTCTCCCTTTCTATATCTTGCACCTAAATCAAACAACTCAGCTTAAAGCTGTGGCCCTGCTTTTGTATAGTCAAAACCATTGTCATCATTTGTATATTTTTTAAAGTTTTCTACAAACATCCCAGCTAATTTAGTGGCTGTTACATCATAGCTGTCCTTATCTTTCCAAGCATTTCTAGGGTTCAGTAAGTTACTATCAACGCCATCCAAAGTTGTTGGAATATTTAATTGGAAAAAAGGTGTGCTAACAAATTCAGATTTATTGATACTGCCATTCAAGATGCCATTAATACAAGCACGTGTGCCTTTAATGCTCATACGCTCACCGACACCATAGCCGCCACCAACCCAACCAGTATTCACTAGAAAAGCATTAACTCCGTGCTTTTCCATTTTGTCGCCTAATATTTGCGCGTAAACCGTGGGATGCAATGGAAAGAAAGGCTCACCAAAACAAGCAGAAAAAGCCGTTACAGGCTCAGTTATGCCCCGTTCAGTCCCGGCAACTTTTGCTGTATAGCCTGACAGGAAGTAGTACATTGCTTGTTCTTTTGTTAGCTTAGAGACTGGAGGTAACACTCCAAATGCATCACAGCTTAAAAAGATAATATTTTTTGGTATCCCTGCCTGCAAACTGGCACGATGATTATCAATATGATCAATCGGGTAAGAAACACGTGTATTTTGCGTTTTAGAAACATCAGAAAAGTCTACTTCACCATTTGCATTAGCAACGACATTTTCTAATAAAGCATTACGCCTAATAGCTGCATGAATTTCTGGCTCACTTGCGCTCGATAAATCAATTGTTTTGGCATAACAACCGCCTTCAAAATTGAACACACCGTCATCATCCCAACCATGCTCATCATCACCGATCAATTCGCGTTCAGCATCAGTAGATAAGGTTGTTTTACCTGTGCCTGATAAACCAAAAAATAAGGCTACATCACCTTCTTTGCCCACATTAGCACTACAATGCATCGATAAAATGCCTTGCAATGGTAACCAGTAATTCATCATGGTAAAGATGCCTTTTTTCATCTCACCTGCATACTGAGTTCCACCAATAATGGCAATATTTTTTTCAATATTAAAAATAACGAAAACTTCAGAGTTTAAACCATGCTTTTCCCATTTAGCATTACTTAAATGACTCGCATTATAAACACGAAAGTCAGGAGAAAACTCATCTACTTGCGCCCCTTCTGGGCGAATAAACATATTTTTTACAAAATGTGATTGCCAAGCAAATTCGGTAATAAAGCGTACAGATTTTTGTGTTTTATCACTAGCACCAGCGAATCCGTCTGTTACATAGATATCTTTACCAGAAAGATATTCAATAACATCATCATAAAGCTCATCAAAAATTTCAGCTGAAACTGGCTTATTAATATCCCCCCATGAAATATGCTCTTTTGATGGAGATTGCTCAACAAAATATTTATCTTTTGGCGATCGTCCCGTAAATTTCCCAGTATCAATCATCATAGATCCACTTGTTGCCACACTGCCTTCCTTGTTAGCATTTTCGTGTGTAAACAACTCATCGTAACTCAAATTGTGGTAGACATTTGCGACTCGTTTTAGCCCCAAATCTTCTGCATTTAATCCACTCATTAACAGCCTCACTTCTCGATAACTTAGGCGTTATCAATTTATAATTTATACCGCCAAACAGGCAGTATGCTACATAATATTGCGATTCAATATATCTTAAATAAAATTTTCCATCAAGGCATAAGAGAAATAATATCCATCTCAAAGGCTGATCATCAAGCCAAATCAGTAACTTCTCATTATCAACGGGTACTGGAATGCAGGTCTTTAGCCTGCCGCTGAATCAATGCAGGCTAAAGACCTGCGTTCCACTTATTCAAGAGTTCGATCCTGTGGATAATGAGAAGTTACCCAAATCAACTGTAAGGCTTTGTATGCTATACTTTATCGCTAATTCCCAACCAATCCATCAATTTTATTTATGCCTATCACCCTTAATATACTTGAAAATATTGTCCGCCAAGCGGGTGAAATTGCCCTAAGCCATTTCAATGACTTACAAAACTTGGAAGTTTCACAAAAAAGCCCACGAGATTTTGTGACTGCAGCTGATGTTGCTGTGGAAAAGTTCCTACAAAAAGAATTAGCACAGCAAACTCCAGAGTATGGCTTCTGGGGAGAGGAAAGCGGCAAAACAGAATTTCAGGATAACCGCTGGATCGTCGATCCAATCGATGGCACTCACTCTTTCGCTAAAGGGCAGTATTTTTGGTCTATTAGTGTTGCCTTAGAGATTAACGGTGAACTTGTTATGGGAGCTGTTTTTGCACCTGCTCTTGATGATTATTACTGTGCTGAAAAAAATAAAGGCGCATTTAAGAATGGTAAAAAAATTAGCGTTTCTACTGAAACTGATTTAGCTAACTCGATGATAGGCACCGGCTTTGCTTGCTTACGCTCTTATTTAGAAGAAAATAATTTAGAGCGCTTTTGCCGAATTGCTCAAAGAACAACTGGGCAGCGCCGTTTTGGTTCTGCTGCTATGGATATGTGTTTAGTTGCTGACGGGCAAATCGATGCTTTTTGGGAGCAAGAATTAAACCTTTATGATATTGCTGCGGGCGCGCTTATTCTTTTGGAGGCTGGCGGTACAGTCACTGATTTCCAAGGCAATGATGGAATTTTCCCTAAGCAAATATTGGCAAGCAATGGCGGAGTACTCAAAGAGTTGCTAACCCTGATGTAATTTTTTAAACGCACAAAAAAGGCGGCTTTAAGCCGCCTTTTCATGCCTAGCTAAAAATTTTAAAGTAAATGCGCAATTGCATCACGCTCTTTCTTTAATTCTTGTTCAGTTTCTACCATACATTGACGGCTAAATTCACTTGTCTCCAAGCCCTGAACAATCGCAACCTGCCCTTCAGGTGAAACTGTAACGGGGAATGAGTAGAATAAGCCCTTCTCAATACCGTAGCTGCCATCTGAAATAACGGCCATACTGATCCAGTCGCTCCAATCACTTTTTGCTGTGCCAATCGTCCATGAGCGCATTTGACAGACAGCTGCATTAGCAGCAGAGGCTGCACTTGATAAACCATCTCTCTCTTCAATCACTTTTGCACCACGATGCTGAACCGTAGGTACAAACTCTTTAGCAACCCACTCATCATCAACTAAAGATAAAGCACTTTTGCCTTTTACCGTCGCTTGCGTTAAATCTGGGTATTGGGTTTCAGAGTGATTACCCCAAACAATCATGTTACGCACATCTTCAGCTCGCGCATGACACTTTTCTGCCAGTAACCCGATACCTCGATTATGATCAAGCATACTCATTGCTGAAAAACACTTAGGATCTAAATCCGGTGCATTGCGTTGCGTTATTAAGGCATTGGTATTGGCAGGGTTACCGGTAATTAGCACCTTAACATTCTTATTTGCAACGGCATTTAATGCCTTCCCTTGTGCAGAAAAAATAGCCGCATTGCATTCTAGAAGGTCATTACGTTTCATACCTGGGCCACGAGGTTTAGCACCCACCAAAAATACGTAATCCACTTTATCAAACGCGACTAACGCATCATCTGTAGGAACAATTTCTTGCAGCAAATGATAAGCACAATCATTTAACTCCATAACAACACCATTTAAACGATGTAGGGCAGGTGTTACTTCAAGTAATCTTAATATTATTGGCTGATCATCGCCAAACACTTCGCCAGAGGCTAGTCGAAATAATAAAGAGTAACTAATTTGTCCGGCTGCCCCAGTAACAGCGACATTTACTGGTGTCTTCATCTAATTTCCTATTTAATAATCTTTTCGTTTCATCGGCACAAATCATTCATCTGAGTCTTTTGCTTTATTACAGATCTCAAATCAGGATGAACTCTATTTTTATAAGGTATAATAGCGCGATTTAGCGCATATTTAAACGCATTATTGTCACAAACATCCAAGCCACCAATGAAAAAACTGCTTTTCCAATTTGATACCGACACCCACCCTTCTGTTTTTGATACCGTTGTCGCCTATGATGGTGGCGCTGATCATGTTATCGGCCATGCTAATCTAAGCCCTGAGAATATTCGCTCTTTAGTCGAAGGAACTATTTTCACGCGTCCCCCTAAAGCTAAAAAAAATACAGCTATTTTTGTCGGTGGCAGTGACATGGAAGCAGGGCAAGCTCTCTTTGAAGCTGTTCAATCTTATTTCTTTCCGGGTTTCCAAGTCTCAGTCATGCTAGATAGCAACGGCAGTAATACAACAGCAGCAGCAGCGGTTGCAAAACTAGCTAGTAGCGGCTCTCTAAAAGGTAAGAAAGCAGTGGTTCTTGCTGGAACAGGTCCAGTAGGTCAACGAGCTGCAGTTATGCTTGCTCAAGAAGGCGCTGAAGTCTGCATCACCTCTCGCAAATTAGAAAAAGCCAAACAAGCCTGCACCAACATGGAAAAGCGCTTTGGCGTTCAATTAACCCCAATTGAAGCACGTAATATTGATGATCGTGCTGCAGCAGTCAATGATGCGCAAATTATTTTAGCAACAGGAGCCGCGGGTGTTGAACTACTAAAAGCCGAGCACTGGGAAAACAACTCACAATTAGAAATGATTGCTGATGCTAATGCTACTCCACCTTTAGGAATAGGTGGTACAGACATGATGGATAAAGGCCTAGAGCGCCACGGAAAAATCATCTGGGGGGCTATTGGTTTTGGTACGTTAAAACTCGCACTCCACCGTGCGTGTATAGAAAAATTATTTGAAGACAATAAGCAAGTTTTTGATGCTGAATTGATTTTCAAACTTGCCAAAGAAATGGCTTAAATTTTATCAATGACTTTTAACTTAACTAACTTACGTAAAGATGCCTCGGATATTTTTCAATCAGGAATTTTAGCTGCTGACCCTTATCAAGCAGTCAAACAAGAGCTATCTGCTCAGGATGCTAAACTAATTATTCAGCACCAAGCTTCTAAGGAGTGGCAAAAAATTCATTTAATTGCTGTCGGTAAAGCAGCTTGCAGCATGGCAAAAGCGGCACAAGAAATCATACCGCCTCAGTTATTAAGCTCACACTCCCTAGCTATTACCAATACTGAGAATGCTTTCAGCATTGAAAATACCACTGTACTTAGCGCAGGCCACCCTTTGCCAGATCAACGAGGGCTTACAGCAGCTAACCAAGTATACAAAATTGCTCAGCAAGCAAAAGAGAATGAACTAGTTCTTATTTTATTATCTGGTGGCGGATCCGCACTACTGCCTTACCCTGCCGGTAACATCAGTTTAGAAGAAAAAATAACTATAACTGATCTGTTATTAAGTTCAGGAGCAACAATTAATGAGCTTAATTGTGTACGCAAGCATTTATCTCGCTTAAAGGGCGGACAATTAGCAAAATTAACCGCACCTGCTGAGCTACATACCTTAATTTTATCGGATGTTCTCGGCGATGACCTCAGCACCATCGCAAGTGGCCCAACTGTTCCTGATCCAAGCAGTTTTTCTGATGCAAAGACTATTTTAGAAAAATATTCTTTATGGGAAAAAGCAGCTAGTAGCATTAAACAGCACTTAGAAGATGGAATTAAACTGATTACCGAAGAAACACCTAAAAAAAATGCAGCTTTTTTTAGGCAAACTAGTTATCGCTTGATTAGTAGCAATATCATTAGCCTTAATGCGATTACTAGCCATGCTAAAAACTTAGACTATACAACAGAAGTTTATAGTACCGCACTGACAGGCGAGGCGAAAATAGTCGCAGAAGATTGGGTACTATTTATTAAGCAAAAATTAAGTCAGCCGACATCAGCGCCATTAGCCTTTGTTGCTGGTGGTGAAACAACTGTCACCATACAGGGAAGTGGTTTGGGTGGTCGCAACCAAGAAATGGCTCTTGCTTTTGCCATTGCAGCAGAAAAACATCATTTAAATGCTGAATGGGTCTTTCTAAGTGGCGGTACAGATGGCCGTGACGGCCCTACCGATGCCGCTGGTGGCATCGTTGATACACAAACATTTTCCCGCTTACTTGCAGCAGGGATTGAACCAGAGACATATTTAGCGAATAATAACAGTTATTACGCATTAAAAGAATCTCAGGATTTATTAGTAACAGGCGCAACAGGTACAAACGTTGCTGATTTGCAAATACTTTTAATCCAACCCAACTTATAAAATAAATATAGCGCACTTATATTACGCACTCAGGAGCACTGCATGTTTACAAAATCTATGACTATTGAAGGCTTTGATGATGAACTTTTTCAAGCGATTACGGAAGAGCATCAACGCCAAGAAGATCATATTGAACTGATTGCGTCAGAAAACTACACTAGCCCTCGCGTTATTGAAGCACAAGGCTCTCAACTAACCAATAAATATGCTGAGGGCTACCCAGGAAAACGCTACTACGGTGGCTGTGAATTTGTTGATAAAGCCGAGCAACTAGCGATCGACCGCGCTAAAGAATTATTTGCTGCTGATTACGCAAACGTACAGCCGCACTCTGGATCACAAGCGAATATGGCTGTTTTTATGGCCCTTATTCAGCCTGGCGACACTATATTGGGCCTAAGTCTAGCTGACGGTGGACATTTAACTCACGGTGCAAAACCTAACTTTTCCGGAAAGATCTATCACGCTATTCAATATGGCTTACATCCTGAAACAGGTGAGATTGATTATGATGAAGTGGAGCGTTTAGCTTTAGAGCACAAACCAAAAGTATTAGTGGCTGGTTTTTCCGCTTATTCTCGTATTTGGGATTGGCAACGTTTTAGAGAGATTGCTGATAAAGTCGGCGCTTATTTATTTGTTGATATGGCTCACGTTGCTGGCTTAGTTGCTGCAGGCTTATACCCTAACCCTGTGCCTATTGCTGACGTTGTTACTAGTACCACACATAAATCATTACGTGGTCCTCGTGGCGGTATCATTTTATGTAAAAGTAACCCTGAACTTGAGAAAAAATTTAATTCTAATATTTTCCCAGGCATTCAAGGCGGCCCTTTAATGCATGTGATTGCAGCTAAAGCGGTTGCATTTAAAGAGGCCTTACAGCCTGAATTCAAAACCTACCAAGCACAAGTGATTAAAAATGCCCAAGCCATGGCTAAAGTATTTATTGATCGCGGCTTTGATGTTGTTTCAGGCGGTACAGACAACCATTTAATGTTGGTCTCTCTTATTCCAAAAGGCATTACTGGAAAAGCTGCCGATGCGGCTTTAAGCAAAGCGCATATCACTGTTAATAAAAATGCGGTTCCTAATGATCCTGAATCCCCTTTTGTCACCAGCGGTATTCGTGTTGGTACACCGGCACCAACAACTCGTGGCTTTAAAGAGGCTGAAGTGACTGATATTGCAACATGGATGTGTGATGTTATGGAAAATATGGATGACGAGTCAGTCATTAATAACACCAAAGAAAAAGTTGGCGCTTTATGTGCTAAATTTCCTGTGTATAACAACTAAGCAGCTTCCGCACTCTCAAATTATAAAAAAGCCTGCCTCATTTATGAGGTGGGCTTTTTGCATTTAAAAAATACTCACTTATTTATTTACCAACCTGGAGATGACAGCATGTCTGACATTGAAATTGCTCAACAAGCAAAAATGCAGCCCATCATAAATTTAGCAGCCGATAAATTAAACGTGCCCGCTGAACACCTAGAGCCTTATGGGCACTATAAAGCTAAAATTTCGCTTGAATACATCGACAGTTTAAAAGCACAAAAAGATGGTAAATTAATTTTAGTAACTGCCATCAGCCCTACTCCCGCTGGTGAAGGAAAGACAACGACGACTGTTGGTCTAGGCGATGCAATGAACCGCCTAGGTAAAAATACCATCATGTGTCTGCGCGAGCCTTCTTTAGGCCCTTGTTTTGGCATGAAAGGTGGCGCTGCTGGTGGTGGTTACTCACAAGTTGTACCAATGGAAGATATTAATTTACATTTCACCGGAGATTTTCACGCGATTGGTGTAGCACACAACTTATTATCAGCCATGCTGGATAATCACATCAACCACGGCAATGCGCTAGGCATTGACTCTCGCCGCATCAAATGGAAGCGTGTTGTCGATATGAATGACCGTGCATTACGCCAAGTAACCGTAGGTCAAGGTGGCCCTGCTAATGGTTATTTACGTGAAGATGGTTACGATATTGTGGTCGCATCAGAAGTCATGGCTATTTTATGCTTAGCAACCAGCCGTGCCGATTTAAAAGAACGTCTAGGCCGCATTGTTATTGCTTACAAATCAGATCGCACAACACCTATTTACGCCAGCGACCTTAATGCCCACGGCGCAATGGCAGCACTGTTAAAAGATGCTATTAAACCAAATTTAGTACAAACACTAGAAAATAACCTAGCGATTATTCACGGCGGCCCTTTTGCCAACATCGCTCATGGCTGTAATACTGTGACTGCCACTAAAACTGCTTTAAAACTGGCTGATTACACCATTACTGAAGCAGGTTTTGGTGCCGATTTAGGTGCTGAAAAGTTTATTGATATTAAATGTCGTATGGCAGGTTTGAAACCTTCTGCTGTGGTATTAGTTGCTACTGCTCGTGCCATTAAGTCTCATGGCGGTGTCGCAAAAGATGATTTAAATAATGAAAGCTTAACTGCCATTGAAGCTGGCTTTTCTAATTTAGAACGTCATTTACATAACATCACAGAAAATTACGGACTCCCTTGTGTCGTCTGTATTAACCACTTCACTTTCGATACAGATGCAGAAATTGCTTTAATCAAAGAAAAAGTAGAGGCACTAGGTTCTAAATGCATCGTTTCTAAACACTGGGCTGAAGGTGGCGCAGGCGCTGAAGATTTAGCAACAGAAGTCTTAAATATTGTTGATAATCGCGAACCTGGCTTTAGCTATGTTTACGATGAAGACCTACCACTTTGGGACAAAATGGAAACGATTGCTACTAAGCTTTATGGTGCAGCTAACATTACCGCTAGCCCTAAAGTAAAAGCAGAAATCAAAGCCCTGCAAGAGCAATACGGAAAATTTCCTATTTGCATGGCTAAAACACAAATGTCATTTTCAACTAACCCAACTGCAAAAGGTGCACCTTCTGGCCACACAGTTGAAATTACCGAAGTAAGACTCGCTAATGGTGCTGGTTTTATCGTCGCTATTGCAGGCAACATGATGACCATGCCTGGTCTACCTAAAATGCCGGCTGCAGAGCGCATTGACATCACCGATGAAGGTGTCATTACAGGCTTGTTCTAAACCAGTCCACATAAAAAAAGGGGGGCTTAATATAAGCTCCCCTTTTTTATCCTTGTGGCTTAAAGCTTAGTACTCGCCGCCAACAAAGATTGCATCTTTTTCAAACCCAACTTCCTTGCTAACTTCACATTAGCCTCAGGAATTAAGTCCGGATCTTTAGGGTATTTATCTAACGCCATTTCCATGCTCTTTTCTCTAATTAAATGCAACATAGGGAACGGGGAGCGATTAGTATAATTTGCAGCATCGTCTTCATCGCTATCTGCAAAGCAATAATCAGGATGAAAGCTGGCCAATTGATAAACCCCTTCATAGCCCTGCGCTAACATTAAATCATCACCGATTTCAACAGCATCTAAAAAATCATCAAATTCGCTCAAGGCATCAGGAAAAATTAATAAACTCGTTTCAATCCTTTCAGTGCCATCTAATCGCTCCGCTTCATCAATTAAATCTTTTAGGCAATCCTCTAAAGCTTTTGCGGTACTCACTTGGTAATGAATTTTACCCGCATCAAAAACAGGTTTTGCAAAAGGGCAAAAATTCAAACCAATCACAAGCTGCTGCAACCATGCCTTCGTCTTTTCTATCACTTCTTGCTCAAAATCCACTGCCACTCACCCAAGTCTAAAATTAATCTTTAGAAAAATTCTTAATTTTAACGGCAATTTCAGCCAACAAAACATCAAAACCTGACTTATTTAATATCGCTACATATTCAGAGCGCTTTAAAGCAATATCGCTAACACCCTTCGATAGAATATTGATAATACGCCAGCTATCACCTTTCTTTTTAAGCAAATAATCAATACTCACATCCTCGTCATCAGGTAGTACCAAAAATGTTTTTACATAAATTTGCGATCTCACTTTTTCAGCGGACTTAACTGTAAACGACTGCCCTGAAAATGAAGAAAAATGATGCGCATAAGAAGCAACACTTAAATCAATTAATCTAGTAATTAGTTGTTTCTTTTGCTCCTGAGATAAGTTTTTCCACTCTCTCCCCATCACAGCCCTGCTCATACGAACCATATTGTGTGTTTTAATTAATACAGGCCGTAATTGAGCGGATCTTTGCTCAAAACTTAATTGTTCACCTTGCTTCATCAGATCAATTAATTCTGCTTGAAAGTCACTCACCACCTGAGTTGCCTGATCCAAGTCAGCATCAGCCAAAACATTTTGACTTAAAACTAACAAAATAAAACCTGCAACAATACTTTTTAGTTTACTCATTTTTAAACCTTATTTTTATATACCTTAATAAACCTAAACTAATCCTAATGAATTTTTCCAATTATCCCCTCATTGCCATTAAGTTAAGCATTTTGCCTAGGATGTGCTGACGACAGGAAGCGCATCAATAATACAAATTCGTGCCTCAGCACATCCTACTATTTTTGCCTTAACTTAATGGCAGTGAATTACCCCTTACCCTTTTGAAATCAAATCAGGCGCCATTTCCCCGTGCGTTCTTGGCCCGTTAATACTAGACAACAACGCCTTTAAAGGATGGCGCAAAGTATCCTCTACCGATGTCGCTTCATAACCACAATGTGCCATGCAACCATCACACTTAGGATTATTGCCTGCACCATACTTTTCCCACGGCGTTGACTCTAATAACTCTTGAAAAGTATCAACATACCCCTCATCCGACAATAAATAACAAGGCTTTTGCCAGCCAAAAACATTTCGTGTTGGATTCCCCCAAGGCGTACATTCATAAGCCTGATTGCCCGCTAAATAGTCTAAATATAAAGATGAATGATTTAATTTCCAATTCTTATGCTTGCCAAGCGAAAATATGCCTCGAAATAATTCCTTTGCCATACGACTAGACATAAAAGAATCTTGATCAGGTGCATCTTCATAACTAAAACCAGGCGCAATCGTTATTCCCTCCACACCGAGTTCAGTTGCATAATCCAAAAAATCAGCCACTTCTTGCGCTGTCTCTCCTTGAAATAAGGTACAGTTAATGGTGACTCGAAAGCCCTTATCTAAAGCTAATTTAATTGCTTCCACCGCAATATCAAACACACCCTCTTGGCACACAGAGGAATCATGTCTATGCTGATTTCCATCCAAATGGATAGAAAAAGTTAAATACGGTGATGGCGTATAGTCATCAATTTTTTTCTTGAGTAGCAAAGCATTAGTACACAAATAAAGAAACTTTTTACGCTCAATAATTCCCGCGACAATTTCCGGCATTTCCTTATGAATTAACGGCTCTCCCCCAGGAATTGAAACCATAGGCGCGCCACATTCATCAACAGCTTGTAAGCACTCCTTTACGGATAGCCTTTTATTTAAAATATCATCTGGGTACGCAATTTTCCCACAGCCTGCACATTCTAAATTACAGCGAAACAACGGCTCTAACATTAATACCAAAGGGTATTTCTGCACCCTTTTTATTTTTTGTTTTATTAAATAAGAACCTACAGCTAATTGCTGAATTAAAGGAACGCCCATCTAGTCTGCCTCAATATTTAAACTTAACTTAAATAAGTTGTAAAAAGTTGCAAAAATGCAACAAAATAGTAAACCACCTCAGTATTTTACAAAAATAATCATCTAAAAGTGAACTTTAATTGAGTCAATCTTAGATGATTATTATGTTTAGCATACTATTTTTAACACTCCAATACTACTACTCCGCTCATATCTTGCTATTCCTAACGACAACAAAAATCACAAACAACATAAGGACTAACTAAAATATTAATATTTGTAGCAATAAAACAACAAGCTTTGTATTTTCGACCTATTCAGTCTATAATTTCGTATAATTATAGCTATAAAATCGTGCTTTTATTCTTCCCAAAAAGACTAACCCATAAATAAATATGACTGATACCCAAGCTTCTATTGATAATCCAGAATCGCTACTTGCCGCTTCTGACGATGAATTTCAGGCTGTTTTACTTGAAGGTGTTTCTCGAACATTTGCATTAACCATTCCTCAACTTCCCCTTGGACTCTATAAAGAAGTCGCTAACGCCTACCTTTTATGCCGAATTGTTGATACTGTTGAAGATGAAGTTTCTCTATCTGCCGAACAAAAAGAGCATTTTTGCCTGCGTTTTATTGAAGTTGTAAAAACTGGCGAAGGCGCTGCTAGTTTTGCAACTGACTTATCACCTCTATTGTCGGAACAAACCATTCCTGCTGAACATGTACTTGTACAGCTAACAGAACGCGTTATTAAAATCACACGCAGCTTTGCTCCTGAACAAATTGATGCTTTATTATATTGCGTCGATGCAATGGCAAAAGGCATGCCTGGCTATCAAAGCATGGATTTGAGTGGCGGTTTAGCCACTATGCAAGACATGAATGAGTACTGCTATTATGTCGCTGGGTGCGTAGGTGAAATGTTAGCAAAATTATTTTGTCACTACTCTCCTGAAATCAACCAGCACCGTGATGAACTTCTCACCCTTTCCACATCATTTGGTCAAGGCTTACAAATGACCAATATCCTTAAAGATATTTGGGATGATGCAAAACGTGGTGTGTGCTGGTTACCACAAGATGTTTTTACTGAAGTGGGCTTTGATTTAAAAGACCTGAATACATCAGAAAGCACACCTGAATTCAGACTCGGCTTAGAGCACTTATTGAGTACCGCACAAGGTCACTTGAAAGATGCAATGACCTATACGCTTTTAATTCCTAGCCACGAAGTGGGTATGCGTAATTTTTGTTTATGGGCAATTGGCATGGCGGTATTAACGTTAAATGAAATCCAGCAACACTTAGATTTTAATGATTCCAACCAAGTTAAAATCACCCGAAAAAAAGTAAAAGCGACTATTCTTACCACTAAAATCATTGGTCGCAGTAATGTTTTACTTTCCGCTGTCTTTAATGCAAAAAGCAAAAACCTTATCTGCAAAGACTGGCAGTACACCGCTAAACAATAAATCCAAATGTTTACCGAAGACCACCCATCCTTACTTACTATGACTCATTCTTTAGAATCAGCCATAGCATGCGCACAAGAAAAGCTTCTTGCGCTACAGCACAAAGATGGCTATTGGGTTTTTGAATTAGAAGCAGACTGCACTATCCCTGCCGAATACATCATGATGATGCATTACTTGGATGATATAGAAGCAGAGTTACAGGAAAAGATTGCTGTTTATCTGCGCGCACGTCAATCAGAAGATGGTAGCTACCCTCTATTTTATGGTGGCGTTGGTGATATTAGCTGTAGTGTCAAGGTTTATTACGCCTTAAAAATGGCTGGCGACGACATTAATGCAGCGCACATGAAAAAATTGCGCCGTTATATTCTCGACCAAGGTGGTGCTGCAAAAGCAAATGTTTTTACCCGTATTGCACTGGCTATTTTTGAGCAAGTGCCTTGGCGTGCTGCGCCCTTTATTCCTGTCGAAATCATGTTACTACCTAAATGGTTTCCTTTTCATATCGATAAAGTTTCCTATTGGTCGCGTACCGTTATGATTCCTTTATTTATCTTATGCACACTAGAAGCTAAAGCAAAAAACCCATTAAAAATTGATGTACTTGAGCTATTTATTACGCACCCCGATAAAGAGCAGCATTACTTTCCTGAGCGCGGTTTACTCAACAAAAGCTTCTTATTTTTAGATTACATCGGTCGAAAATCACGCTGCCTAATCACAAAAAAGATGCACCAGCGCGCGGTTGAAAAAGCGTCTGACTGGTTTACTGAGCGCTTAAATGGTGAGGATGGTTTAGGAGCAATTTTTCCTGCCATGGTCAACGTCTATCAGGCCATGTTATTACTTGGCTTAGCTAAAGATCACCCGCATGTTGTCACAGCACGCAAAGCAATTGACAATTTACTGGTCATTAAGACTGACGAAGCTTATTGCCAACCCTGCCTTTCCCCAGTTTGGGATACAGGTTTAAGCTTATTAGCCCTACAAGAAGCAGATTTAACCAACACAACAAAAAGCCGGCAAAAAGCATACAACTGGCTTAAAGATAAGCAACTTTCCGATGAAGCGGGCGACTGGCGCATCCACCGCCCAAATTTACCAGGTGGCGGCTGGGCATTTCAATATAACAACCCACATTACCCTGATGTAGATGATACTGCTGTGATTGCTTTTGGCATGGCAACATCAGGGCTAGAAGATATGGATGAAGCAATCCATCAAGCAACTCGCTGGATTATCGGTATGCAAGATAAAGATGGCGGCTATGGTGCATTTGATGTTGATAATACCTGCTATTATCTTAATGAAATCCCCTTCGCTGATCATGGTGCATTGCTCGATCCTCCGACTGCCGATGTCAGCGCTCGCTGTGTGATGCTAATCGCAAAGGTAGCGCAAAATCATAGCGAATACCTACCTGCTTATGAGCGTTGTATTACTTACTTACGCAAGCAACAAGAAGAGAATGGTTCATGGTTTGGTCGCTGGGGAAGCAATTATATTTACGGTACTTGGTCAGTTTTAATGGCCTTAGAACAAACAAGCATTGCTAAATCTGATCCTTTATATAGCAAAGCAACAACATGGCTAAAAAAGGTCCAGCATGCTGATGGCGGCTGGGGTGAGGATAATCAAAGTTATTTTGATGAATCATTAAGCGGTCAATTTCACAGCAGCACTGCATGCCAAACGGCTTGGGCACTGTTAGCCTTAATAGCAGCAGGCGAGGTCAATTCTAAAGCTGTCAAAAATGGCGTACGTTATTTACTAGAGCAGCAAGATGCTTCTGGCTTATGGACGGATGCATACCATAATGCACCCGGCTTTCTTCGCGTCTTTTACCTAAAGTATCATGGCTATGATAAGTTCTTTCCACTATGGGCTTTAGCAAAATATCGCAACGAGGCAAGCCAGCAGTGAGTATTGGTATTCTTGTTGCCCTCCCAGAAGAATTACGCAGCCTTAGCAAAACTAAAATGAATCAAGGCGAGTGTATGACCTTGCCTAATGGCCTACTTGTTAGCCTAGCAGGCACAGGAGCAAATAATGCACAAAAAGCAAGTAGCCAACTTATTGCCTTAGGGGCAAAACAACTTATTAGCTGGGGCTGTGCTGGTGCATTAGCACCCAACTTAAAAGCGGGAGATTTAATTATCCCCAAACTGATTCAAACACAATCAAATACCTTGTTGAAGACAGACTCTTTACTACATAAAAACATAACACAAGCACTAACTGAGCAAGCGTATTTTGAAGACACCCTCTTAGAAAGCCCTTGTATCGTTTCTAGCGCCACAGAAAAATCAGTGTTATTTAACAAAGGCTCTGCTATTGCTGTTGATATGGAAAGTGCTGCGGCTGCACAAGTCTGCCAAAAAGAAAATATTCCTTTTCTCGCTATTCGTACTATTGTGGATCCCGCTAACTTTAACCTCCCTACTGCAATCAACCATTCTATTGACTCTGAAGGAAAGCTGAACTTAACAAAACTTATTTTTTATATTCTTTGCCACCCTAAAGAAATCTCAGGGCTCATTCAATTGGGGCAGCATTTTAAAGCAGCCAATAATAAGCTTAAACACATAAGCCCTCTCTTAGCACAACTTACCATTTCATGAATCATCGCTGCTCTATCAGTCATACAGTGATTAGCTGGCAAGGACAATTTGTCACCCAATATGCTTGGTTTATTATCATTGCGGCACTGTCACTCACTACCGCGAGTCTTCTTTATATTAAAGATAATTTAGGCGTTAATAATAACTCCGCTGAAATGCTGTCTCCTGACCTGCCTTTTCAGCAAAACACAAAACGACTTGAGCAACATTTCCCACAAGATGCCGGTACGATTATTTTTGTAGTGGATGCAGAAACGCCAGAAGAAACAGCGATTATTGCTAACAAATTATCCGCACAATTAAAGCAAAACACGGACAATTTTAGCTCTAGCTACATTCCTGAAGATAATGAATTCTTTCGCCAACAAGCCTTACTTTATTTATCTGTAGACGAACTGGAAGATTTATCTAACAACCTAACCGATGCTCAGCCCTTTATTGGCTATCTTGCGCAAAACTATCATTTAGCAGGGCTTTTGGATATTTTAACCAAGGCATTAGAAAATAAAGAAAGCGTGATTAACCACAGCTTACCAAAACTATTATCCAGCATGACACTTGCGATTAATGCCGCCAGCCTAGATGATAATAAGCCTATCTCATGGCAAGAAATCTTAAGTTCAAACAGCTTAAGTAATAAAACACGCCGCATTGTTATCGCAAAACCTATCAAAGACTTTAATGCACTCATGCCGGCAGAAAACGCCATTAATGCAGCGCGTCATATTGTACAAAAAATTGAAAGTCATACCGCCACCGCAAAAATTCGCATGACCGGTGAAACCGCTTTAGAGCATGAAGAATTAGAAACCATGGGGAAAGGAGCTGTTCTGAGCGGAATAGGCTCTATGATTGCCGTGCTGCTCATTCTATTTAGATGCTTACGTTCCTTCAAACTACTGTTTGCAACTTTATTAATACTCGTTATGGGGTTAATACTCACTGCTGGGTTTGCAGCCATCACCATTGGTCACCTTAATGTTATTTCTATTTCTTTTGCCGCTCTTTATATCGGCTTAGGTGTTGATTTTGCCATCCACATGAATTTGCATTACCGTGATGAAATCGTCAATAAACATGATAATACTAGTTCTATAAAAAACGCACTACACAGCGTGGGCTTCTCTCTTTTTCTTTGTGCATTGACCACCTCAATTGGCTTTTTAGCCTTCGCCCCGACTGACTATAAAGGCGTATCTGAGCTAGGCTTAATCTCTGGCGTTAGCATGTTTATCGCTTTATTTTTATCATTGACCGTTTTACCGGCTTTTTTAAGCGTATTAAAACTTAAAAAAGCACAAGCCATTCAACAAAACACCACGCCAAGCGCCTTACATACCCTGCCGCTTCGCCACAAAAAAACCATTCGCATTGTTAGCTTATTATTAGGCTTTGGCTGCTTATTTTTTCTACCCTATCTCAGCTTTGATTCAAACCCTGTCAATATGCGCAATGCAGAAGCAATCAGTGTTTCTACCTTTAAAGACCTATTGCAAAGCAAAACCGAATCACCTTATGCGCTTTATGCATTAACCGATAATTTAGATAAGACACGCACCACGACCCAGCAACTTAAACAACTCAATACCGTACATAACACCCTGACATTAGAAGACCTTGTTGCACAAGAGCAAGAAGAAAAACTCTTTCTAATTGAAGATTTAGCGATTATTTTAGGCGCCCAACTCAATCAATTTAACCAAACATTAAACCCTTCTGATACAAGGTCAGTCTTAAATAAGTTTCAACGCACATTACAAAAGCAATTAGCTAAAACTGCACCAGCGATTGAGCCAGAGCAACTTAATCAGCTAAATAATAGTATCACTCAATTTCTCACTGAATTTGAGAAAAACCCACAACTTGCCCAGCAATTAGATAATAACTTGCTCAGCTTGCTCCCTCATACCATTGATAGCCTAAACCAAAGCTTAGCTGCTTATGAGTTTAATTTAAGCGATATTCCCCAAGAAATTCGCGAACAATGGCTTAGCCCCGCTGGTTTATATCGCATTATGATTATGCCAGAAGAAGACTTAAACATTCCTAGCAACTTAAAACAATTTGCTAAAGATGTCCAAACAATCGTCCCTACGGCGACCGGTTTACCCGTCGCTGACTTGGCATCAGGAGAAGCGGTTGTCTCGGCTTTTCAACAAGCCTTTTCCGCTTCTTTTGTACTCATTACTATTTTGCTGTTATTTATTTTAAAAAGCATTAAAAGAACCCTCTTGGTGATTGGCCCCCTTGTGTTAGCAGGCTTACTGACCTGCAGTGTTAATGTTTTACTAGATATCCCTTTTAACTTTGCCAATATTATTGCCTTACCCCTACTGCTAGGGATTGGCGTTGATAGTGGCATTCATATTATGCATTGTTTGCATAACAATAATGGCCAACAACACGTACTCCAAAGCAGTACAGCAAGGGGCGTTATGTTCAGCAGTCTAACCACCATGAGTAGCTTTCTCAGTTTAACGCTAATTCCTCATTTTGGTATTTCTAGTATGGGCATAACCTTAGCTGTTGGCATTAGTTTTACACTAATTTGCACGCTCATTATATTGCCTGCTTTTAGCAATAAATCGCTTTCACTTTAAAATTTAACCCGCGTTTATACGATTATGTCTTTCAGCATTAAGAGTCTTTTTTTAGAACATAACTCTGAAAAATTTGAGTTACACCAAGACCATTTAAACAAACAAATGGTGCGCGTATTAAAAACCATCGGCTATGACCGTAATTACAACAAAGCAATCGGCCAGTATTTATATGATGAAGACAATATAGAATACTTAGATTGTTTAAGTGGCTTTGGTGTTTTTGCCGTTGGCCGAAACCACCCAACGGTGGTCAGTGCATTACAAGAAACATTAACCCTAGAACTGCCAAACTTAGTACAAATGGACGTATCCATTTTAAGTGGTTTACTGGCAAAAAAGATCTTGGCAACAACCCCTGACAACTTACAAAAAATGTTTTTTTGTAACTCGGGTACCGAAGCGGTAGAAGCTGCCATTAAATTTGCCCGGTACACGACTAAACGAGAAAAAGTTGTTTTCTGTGACCATGGCTATCATGGTTTAACAATGGGCGCTTTATCCCTTGTTGGGGATGATATTTTTCGCGAAGGGTTTGGTCCATTATTACCCGAATGCCACTCTATCCCTTTTAATGATTTAGGTGCCTTAGAAGAAGCTTTAAAAAATAATGATGTTGCAGCCTTTATAGTAGAGCCTATTCAAGGGAAAGGCGTTAATATTCCTGATGATAATTATTTACCTGAAGTACAACGTTTATGTAAAAAATATGACACCCTTTTTGTTGCTGATGAAGTACAAACAGGTATTGGCCGTACAGGAAAGTTTTGGGCTATTGAACACTGGGATGTTCAGCCCGATATGATTTGTATGGCGAAAGCTCTTTCAGGTGGTTTTATTCCTATCGGTGCAGTAGCAATAACTGATAAAATAATGGAATCCGTTTTTAATCGTATGGATAGAGCTGTTGTTCACGGATCTACTTTTTCAAAAAACAATATGGCTATGGCGGCAGGACTCGCAACACTGCAAGTCTTAGAAGATGAAAAGCTCATTGAAAATAGCGCAAAAATTGGTAATGAAATCATTACTCGTTTAAACGCCATGAGTTCTGAATATGAATTTTTAAAAGAAGCACGCGGCAAAGGACTCATGATTGCCATTGAATTTCAAGCACCTAAAAGCCTAGCTTTAAAAGCGGCTTGGGCAACACTAGAAGCTGCAAATAAAGGACTGTTTTGCCAAATGATTACCATACCATTATTTAAAGAACATCATCTGCTAACGCAAGTTGCAGGTCATGGCATGAACGTAGTTAAATTATTACCTCCCCTTAATTTAACCAATAAAGACCGAGATTGGATTGTAACTTCATTCGATCAAGCTATTGCAGATACGCATAAAGTTCCTGGCTCCATTTGGACCCTTGGAAAAAATCTTGCAAGTCACGCACTCAAAACTCAGAAAGGGGCCTAAAGGAAGCATTATGAAAATCACAGAAAACTACCCATTATTAAATACCATAGACCTTCCGGAAGATTTAAGAAAACTGCCACGCGAAGAGCTAAATCCAGTTGCCAAAGAATTGCGTGAGTTTTTAACCCACTCTGTTAGCTTATCTGGCGGGCATTTTTCCGCAGGTTTAGGAACCGTTGAGTTAACAGTTGCTTTACACTACGTTTACGACACACCTAACGATCAACTTGTCTGGGATGTAGGCCACCAAGCCTACCCACATAAAATATTAACCGGTCGCAAAGAAAAAATGCCCACCATCCGTACTAAGGATGGTGTATCCGCCTTCCCTAAGCGTGCTGAAAGTGAATATGATGCCTTTGGTGTCGGACATTCAAGCACTTCGATTAGTGCTGCATTAGGCATGGCAATCGCTGCTAAAAATAAAGGTGACGATAGCCGTATGGTCGCTATTATCGGTGATGGTAGTATCACTGGCGGTATGGCTTTTGAAGCAATGAATCATGCTGGCGCGATTGATGCTAATTTATTGGTTATCTTAAATGATAACGATATGGCTATCTCGCCTAATGTTGGCGCGATGAATAACTATTTTACTAAAGTTATTTCTAGCAAAACCTACACCTCGGTACGTAACGAAAGTAAAAAAATTCTAAGCAATATGCCTGGCGCTTGGGAATTTGCCAAGAAAACTGAAGAGCATCTTAAAGGCATGGTGACACCTGGAACTTTATTTGAAGAGCTAGGCTTTAATTATATCGGCCCTATTGATGGCCATGATATTGATATGCTGGTTGATACACTACAGTCCATCAAAAAAATGTCTGGCCCTATTTTCTTACATATAGTAACTAAAAAAGGCAAAGGCTATGCTCCTGCGGAAAAAGACCCTTTAGCCTATCATGGCGTTCCTGCCTTTGACCCTAGCAAAGATAGCTTACCTAAATCTAAAGCCTCAATACACCCAACTTACACTCAGGTCTTTGGCCAATGGCTTTGCGATATGGCAGAGAAAGATGAGCGTTTATTAGCAACCACACCTGCAATGCGTGAAGGCTCTGGTATGGTTGAATTCTCTGAACGCTTTCCTACGCGTTATTTTGATGTTGCCATTGCAGAACAACATGCCGTCACTTTAGCGGCGGGACAAGCCTGCCAAGGTGCTAAGCCAGTTGTCGCTATTTACTCTACATTCTTACAACGTGCTTACGATCAGTTATTGCACGATGTTGCTATCCAAAACTTAGATGTCCTTTTTGCCATTGACCGAGCAGGCCTAGTAGGCCCCGATGGTCCAACTCATGCGGGTAATTTTGATTATAGTTTTCTACGTTGCGTGCCAAACATGGTTATTATGGCACCCGCTGATGAAAATGAATGTCGCCAGATGTTAACAACCGGTTATAACTATGAAGGCCCCGCTTCTGTACGCTATCCACGCGGAAAAGGCCCTTCTGCTGCGGTTAATTCAGAGCTGACTGATCTTGAAATTGGTAAAGCAGAAATTCGTCATCAAGGTGGACGACTTGCTATTTTAGCTTGGGGCAGCATGGTAACCCCAGCACTTGAAGCTGCTAAAAAGCTAGGTGCAACAGTTGTCAATATGCGCTTTATTAAGCCAATTGATGCCGATATGATTTTAGAAATGGCAAAAACACATGATGTTATCGTTACTATCGAAGAAAATGTTTTAGCCGGTGGTGCAGGTTCAGCAGTCAATGAGTTCTTGCAAGCTAACAAAATTTTAATGCCTGTCTTAAATATCGCATTACCTGACGCATACGTTGAGCAAGGTACGCGTGAAGAACTATTATCTTTATGCGGCTTAGATAGCCATGGAATTTTAGAAAATATCGAACAATTCTGCGCATAATTACCATGCTATAGGGTGAATCATTCACTCACCCTATAGCAATCTACTTCCCTAATAAACTTTTTCTTGTGCCCTACTTAAAAGCTTACTTAGCATTTACTCTAGCCTTATTTTCTAGCCTCTGTTTTGCTCATGGCTCAATTAGTCCCTACCAGTCTATCTGGTCAGCATGGATTTATACGCCTGATGTAGCCATTCCCATGCTATTAACGGTGATTGTTTATTTCCGAGGGCGTGTCGTTAGGCGCGAAGCTGGTCGCCCCGTGGGAATAGGCCAAACAATCACATTTCTATTGGGTATGCTTTGCTTTGTCATAGCCCTGCAATCCCCCCTTGAACCCTTATCAGAGCACTTTCTATTTTTTCATCAAATAGAACATTTATTAATGCGTGGTCTAGGTCCCTTATTACTCATCTTAAGTATGCCTCTCGCGCCTTTATTACAAGGTCTACCTAAAAGCATTCGGCATAAAGTTTTAGTCCCCATTGTACGTAATAAAGTCATTCAATGGCTCTATCACCTATTAGGCCACCCTGTTCTTGCTCCCATATTATTTATTGCGACATTAGTCATCTGGCAAATCCCTGATTTGCATAACCAAGCCTTAGCGGATCAATCGCTGCATAACACCATGCACTTTACGATGATTCTAACTGGCTTTTTCTTTTGGTGGCTAATCTGTGACCCACGACAGAAAACATCTCGAATTTCATTTGGCGTACGCTTAATTATTTTATGGGCTGTCACTATTCCCAATACCGTTATTGGTGCCATTATCACCCTAAAGAGAGACCAAATTTATGCAGCATACGACGTACTAGATGGCCGTTTAGCCATTGAAATCATGTTAGATCAGCAACTAGGTGGAATCATGATTTGGGGGCCTGGCGGCATGATGGGGCTTGTTGGTACTGCAGTGGTTTTTTACTTAATGTCGCGTAAAGAAAGAAAGTTACGCTATCAACATTAAAATGGGGCTTTCTCGCTATTGTTTTAGGCCAATAAATTCATAGACCCAGAATCAAAACTTGGTCGGGCTAAATATCTTCAGAACCTTTTTTCTAGACTCTTCATCAATCAGTGACTCATTTGCGTAATTATCAAGAATCTCATTGATTGCTTTTAAATGAGGCATTAAAAGCTCTTTGTCTTTTGCTTTAAGCTCATAGTGATTTATCGCTCTTAATAATTCTGCCGAAGCACTATTTAAACTTTTATTTTGCCTTGGGGTTGGATTGTCATGAGGCGTTGCTAGCCCTAATTTCTGCCTGACTTCTTGTACCACATCACCTTCGTACTTAAAGACTGAAACCTTATTTTCACCAAATAACGCTTGGCATTCACTAACAAAACCTTGGTAATTTAAGTGCCGAGAAAACCATTCGATATTTAACATTTCGGCAAAGGATAAGTTTTGCCCATAACATGGGTTACTTGCAACTTGTGGGTTGCGAATGCATTGCTTGTAGTAACTTTCAATAAACTCAAGTGGCTCACGAAACCATACCCAAACTTCAACATCAAAGAACTGATCCAACTCACATAAAAGCGCTTTGGATTCCTCTGGAAAATCCCACCAATAATTATAAATGCCTTCCGAGGATAAGATAATCGTATGCGTCTCTTTTTTAACTTGCGAAAGAATATTTTTAAAGTTTTCTAAAAAACTGTCCAAGTTTGCTGTGGCTAAGTTCTTCTCAAACCATTGGTGTTTTGGTGCGCTAGAGTTTGTTAGTTTTTCAAGGTTATGCGGATAAAGAATCCCCAGCCCCCTTAGCTTTCGTTGTTTTTTATCTAGATAAGTTTGTAAGCTCGTGGTGCCAGTTTTGGGTGTACCCGCATGGATGACTAGCTTTAGTTTCTGTACTGATTGTTGCTCTAATAATTGCTCAAAAGGCACTAATAGCTCAGCTAACTCGTTGGAAAAATGGCTATTTGATTTGCCCATTTCTATATTCAGCAACCTTTAAAACAAATATAAATTAAATAGTCACCTTTTTCCAGGCAGAAAAAAGTGACTATTAACACTTAAGCCTAACGACGTTTAAAAATCTCAGGCTCCTGAGGTTTTGCTTTTTCTTGCAAGCAATTGTAAGCAGCTGCTTCAAAACGAATAGTTAATGACTGAGTATTTTTATCTTCTTCTAAGAATTTTTCTGCTTCTACCGTCGTTAAATCATCCATCATTTCCTCAGCAATACATAAACAAGGTTTAGCAAAACGCTTTCTATCATTTTCCTTATTAACCGAATTTCTTATTTCTCGCGCAATACATTGCTCAGCAAATTCATGCTCAAATTTATGTTTTTCCAGATTAGTTGCTTCATCATGATTATGATCAAAGTGATTATCTGTACTGACAACATTTTTTGGGATGATTTTTTTTGGCTCATCATCTGAACAAGCTGTTAATCCAAAAATAAGTAAACTACTGATTAAATAAGTTTTTAACGTTATTATTTTTTTATTTTTCATGAAAGTATTTTTTATAATTATTATTGTGTAAATATTAAGTTAAAAGTAACCGGAATGGCAGAGTTAATACTTTTTAAATGGGCTATTTCACGTAATAAATTAACACCTTGAAGCAACTTAAAATTTTGTACATTAATAATTAATGGCTTCAATGAGCTAACTAAAAGTTTGTTATTTTGCAATAAAATAACTTGCGTGCTGACCGTTTCTTTTTGTTTAACGCCATGTATATTTAACTCCGCTTCCAGATCAACAATCTTAACATCCCCTACTTTCATCGCTGAAAATTTCCGAGCGGGTAGTTTAATTATTGCCGATGCTTGTGAAAAAAGTTTAGTTTCAAAAAACAAATCCTTTATTCTCTGGTCACGAATCTCAATGCCTGTCGCAACACTATTCAAATCAACGGTTACCGTGGCAACATTGTTCTTAATTTGGCCACTAATTTGCTTAAAATTCTGTAATTCAGTTTTACTGGCATTTTTTGTCGTTACAAACATTAAGCTTGAATCTTTCTGGCTTAATTTCCAAGCATCACCTTGTTGATTGCCAAAGTCCAGTTGGGCAAAAACTGACGGGCTGATGAATAGTAGAGCTAATAATATATTTTTCATTTTTTCTCTCAATTATTTCTGTGCGGTAAAAATACCATATTCAACTAACTTTTTGTGAAATAAATGGTGCTGCGCTAAGCCTACTTTAAAATTAGCTGTTTGAGTGGCACTGCGAAGGCCCAAAAATCGACTAATTTTTTGTACAGGCTCTAAACGCTTGGATACTTTATACATATAGTCAGCTGATGGCATCGTTTCCTGAGTAATATCAGTATACTTCACTTCAGAAAATTGGTTTTCATGCAATAAACCGTCAAACTCACTACGCAAACATAGATTCGGTACTGCCCAACCATCTAAGCAGTCAACAACTGCTTGCCAATCTTCATCAGCAATCTCCCGCTGAGTAATAAAGCCATCACAAACCACTAACCGCCCACCTGGCTTTAAAATACGAAAAGCTTCACGAATAAAGTCACCTTTATTTAATGCATGACAAATACTTTCTAAGCCCCAAACCACATCAAAAGTTTCATCTGCATAAGGAGTCTTACAAAAATCAGACACCTCAAAATCAACCTTATCAGCCACACCATGCCGTTTCGCATGGTTCGCAGCATAATAAGTTTGCTTAGCGCTAATAGTAATCGCTTTTAATTGATTACCATGATTTTTAGCCATCCATATAGAGCTGCCACCAATTCCACACCCTGCATCCAGTACAAAATCATCCGCTTTAATACCGGCTAACTCATATAATTTTTGGTTTTTATTCAATAGGGACTGGCTGTGAGATGTCGTATTTTCATCCCAATAACCATAGTGTAGCGCCAAATCATTTCGGCTACTCCAAGCAAATAAGTAATCCCAATAACAGGCATCATAGTGCTTAACAGCCGCTTCTTGTAGCGCTTCTATACTGGTATTTTCATCGCTAACTGTGCGGTAATCTTTATTCGCTTCTATTCTATGCATAATATTTTAATTAACACTCTGTTCTATACGCCAAATGCGCTCTTTAATTCTTTGAAATAAATTTAATGCAGGCTGAGCGCCTGCCATTGCCACAGCATCAACCAAACAATACCATGCTGCAACCCCGCTAGGCGGGTTTCCTTGGGTTAAACCTGATGCAGGATCAACCACGGCCCACGCCCAAGTTCCTGCACTCGTGCCGACCAATTCTAACCATGTGGTAATAAAGAAAGCACCTAAATAAACCATTGGCGCTTTACCTTTAAAAAGATACAGCAAATACACGATAAATAAAACTGCGCCAATTTGATCGCCTCTTTCCGCATAAGGACTTAGCCCCCATGCCGACCAAACACCACACACAGCAACAACAACAAAAGCAATCGTTCGAGCATGGCGTAGAAAAAAGCCTGAGCGCGCCAAAATAATTGCCGTTAAGTACACCATGCCATGTCCAGCAGGTACATACGGCGGAACTGAGCCAAAACGGTAAATATAGCCTTCCATATAAGGTGAAGCGAAAATCTCCCCTGCTGTTGCAAATAACAAGGCAACCACAACTTGCATCCGAACAAGCTTAGACTCCCAATATAACAACCCTGCAAGAAAAATATAGCCGAAAAAAGCTAAAATCCACTGCAAATACTGTGGTGCGAAACCATCTAGTGTTAAACAAATTGCTGTACAAGTAAATGTAAAAACAACAATTTGATAATCTCTCTTTTGATGAGAATAATCATGAATTTCTGTAGGAAAATTGCGAAACATCTATTTCATTCCTTTACTCTTAAATCTACCGTGATAACTATTTTTCTTAGTTTCATTTATACAAACCAATATGCAACCATTAAATACCGAACTAATTTCCCTACAAAAATCAAAGCAACAGAAAATAGTAGAGGTAATTTTAACCAGCCAGCAGCAAAACATAAGGCATCACCAATCACAGGTAACCAAGACAATAATAGACTCCAATTGCCCCAACGCTTTACCCAGCTTAATGCTCGTTGTTTGTGCTTATCTAAAACAGATTCCGCAGGGTATTTTTTCGCGGCAATAGAACCAAGCCACCAAGTTGTTAAAGCACCTATTGTATTACCAATCGTTGCCACAGAAACAAGCCACACAATAGGCTGAACTTTCTCAGCAACCATATAAGCTAAAACAGCTTCAGAGCCTCCTGGTGCAATCGTTGAAGAAATAAAAGCACTAACAAACAGCCCCCACAATTCCAGCATTTAAAGCTTCCTTAATTTCATGCATAAAAAACCCCTAGCAATTATTAATATAATTACCAAGGGCTATTAAAACAAAGTACCAATAATGCTACTTTTTAATGACTAAACTCATAAGCCACTTAATTAGCTTAATTGCCATACTAATTGCAGATTGGGCTAATTCAAATAAGTAACTGATAATTTCACCAGCACTCATATCTTTAAATTTACGCGCAAGCAAAGGAGCAACTAATAAGCCGATTGCTAAACCAATAATCGTAAGACCAGAGAAAAAAGAATCGTTACTCGAAACAGTTTCCTTAAGCTCAGTCACTTCTTCAATGATGACATCACTAATATCATTTGGCTCTTTTTCAGTATCCCAGTAATCATCTTGTATTACATAGGGCGTGACACCAGGAATACTCGGCAAATCACCACTCCCTTTACCAATTTTCAACTGACCTTTCATTCCTTTTTCCATGTGCTGTGCAATATCACAATGAACTAGGTAAGTTTTATCACCAGGTGGAAAAATCAAGGTACCTGAAATTTTCCCAGGGCCCGTTACTTCCATATGGAACATACCTTTTGGATAGAGGTATTTAGGTAAGCCATGCATCATCCACTGGTGACGCACACTATCATCATTAACAAAATTAATCGTTAGCTTTGTGCAAGGCTCAAATTGATACTCTTGCACATCAAAAGCGTACATTCGTCCAGGAAACTTTTTAGCGTATTTATGCCCTGCATGAACGGTAATCTCTTTTGTTGCAGCAATACTGTCACAACCACCAGGCAAAATATCAGTATTCTGCCCCATAATCATTCCACCGGTCATATCCATTAAATGACCATCACCGTGGTCCATCATATTGGTATGATTTTCAAACTCTTTTTCTGCAAAAACAGGTGCCGATAGCGCTAAACTGACAATAGCAATAGATAACTTTTTTAGCATGATTATTTACTCCCTTTAAGTGAAGATATAACAGCTAGCCATTGTTCACGTTTAACAAAAGCAAGGTAAACAAAAAGACCTAATAATAATCCAAAAAATAAATTTCTCATCGAACTATCTTCTTCTACCTCAACAATAGCAGAAGAACCTGGCGTTACATCTGCCGGTGCTGGTTTGCTTGCTTCTGGCGCAACATAATTAAGCGAATCAACCTCACCTAAGCTATTCCATTCATCTATATTTTGCCAAACAGGTAACTTGCGTTGTTGAAATTTCTCCGAAAACAACTGCATTGGACTTTCACCAATACCTTTTGGTAAGCCAATTTCATCTAAATACTTTTTATAGACTAATGCGCTCAAATTACCACCCGGGTTTTGTCCATCAGTGGTAATTCCTTTTTCACGATGGTCATGAAAAATCCAAATACCCTCACCATAACTATGAAAACCATCATCAACCGTACTGATTTTTAAATCATTACGTTGTGCAGGTGCTAAGTCATAAACATCACGTGTAATTTGGGCGACAGGATTATGCTCAACACCATCATAGTGAGTGATTGTTCCTTTATGTCCATGCGTATGCATTGCTAATTGTTCGCCCGTACTATTAAACATTCTAATTTTAATGTTTTTATCAGGCTCCGTTACAATTAACGACTCCCTCAGCGTGTAAGGGAATGAACGACCATTTAAGGTATGGTAATCTTCTGTTGAATCGGTCATATCGTATTCACGATTCATTTTTTTAGCAATTAAACGTGGGTCATTATACTTTTGCACGATACTGTGCATTTCCTTATCCATCGCATGATAATGTAAGTCATACTCACTATCAAACCCCTCTAAAATAGCTTTAGAAGGGTGACGAACCTGTCCCGCGCCAACATTAAATGTTTGTACCCAGTTATTTGGGCGGTTTTCTTCCACAACAAACATTCCCACTAAGCCCATTGCTAAGTGAACATGTGTTTGTACATGGCAATGATAGACAAATGTACCAGGAATACGCGGACGTATTTCATAAGTTTTACTTTGCCCAGGTAATACAAATTTATCACTGGTTTGTGGTACCCCATCATTACCTTCGCCTGAACTATCCACAAATGGATGATCTACACCATGCAAATGAATAGTATGTGGAAAATAATGCGTATTTTCTAATTGAATCCAAATAGTATCGCCTTGCTCTACCCTAATAACAGGAGATGGCGCTCTTAACAATGGGTTCGCATCAACCCCAACAAAACTATTGGTTGCCATACCTCGTGATTTAGGTGCAAAAACCCACATTGCCGGCTGAATACCTGGGGCAATATCAAAAGTAGGCACAACTCCATCAAAATCAGGAGAATGGCCATTCAATTCTGCCACTTCTAATTTAATAATAATTAAATCTGGATCGCCATCGCCATCCATATCATTCTTTTTAATGATTGAGTCCATAGCGTAATGCGTATTCATTACCGCTTCCATAGACAAATTATTTGTACCTTTAACTTCAGCTGCAATAGAGTAAGGGTTATCAGGGCTACAGCGTAATGACTCCTGAATTTTAACGCCCTCTATCGTTTGCGCCAGTCGCCAATCCGGATTATTTTCGTTACAAACTGGCTCTACTTTGCCGCGATCTACCTCAATTGATTTAGGTAAAGCTGCCGTCACTATCGTCGACATTGTTAAGCATACCACTGCCGTACTCAGCAGCACGCCTAAAGGATTTTTCTGCATCATAAAATGACCCTAAAATTAAACACCTGATCTTTAAAAGTATAAAAACTTAGCGCAAATATTTGTTATCAACAATTTACACCAAGTTTAAAACAACACTTATTTATACTTTCATTATTTGTTTTATAAAAATAAAACCTATACTTTATGCTTTCTTAATACCAGCAATAATCTCATCTACCTTGCTTTTGAACCCTGCATTTGACAGATATAAGATATAAAGGCCCGCAAATAAGAATAATGCATACATAAATAAGTCTTTCATGCTTGAAGCTTGTCCAGCACCAACATTAAAGCCCATATGCGCATCTAATCTTTCGCCGTTACCTTGTAAAAGCGTGATATGAATTAAATATTTACCTGCTTCAGAAAGACCTTTAGGTAAAGTTAATTTAACTGACCCAGATTTATGCTTTTTTGCTGCTTGATAAAAGACACGAGTTCCCTCTGGCTCTTTGGTAATTTCAAATTCAACTGCTCTACTACGATATCTAACATCTTGATAATCAAAAACAAGCAATGTCATCGTATCTAAACTTGGGATATTCGCACAAAAATCCTCAGCTGGAAAAGCTATAGGCTGATATGCCGTATAGTGAATCCAGTGCTCGGGTTCTAGTTCAAATTTACACTGATCTGTATCAGTACCCGCTGCCCCACCATGTGCAAATACACTAGCTGAAAACAACATACTTAGCAGTGCGATGAAACCACTTCTCATAATGCCTTTTGTGTTCATAAATACCTTCCTCTATTATTTTTTTATAATTCTATTAATGTTTTGCATAGCACTCATATAAGCACATATAAATGTGTCAAAACATATTCAAACTCTATCATATAGCCCCTCACAAAGGAAGATTCTTACACATAAATTAACAGCTTATTAGACGCTAACTTAAGCAAATCCTTATATTGCTATTGCTATAGTGCCCAGCATTTCGTAAAATTTTAATAATATTTACGCAATTTAAGGTCCTTACATGTCTCATCTAACTAGCTCACCAGAATGGTTAGCTTTAAAAGAACACCAGAAACACGTCGATAAATTACACTTAAGAGACTTATTTGCAGCTGAATCAAACCGGTTTACTCAGCACTCAACTCAGTTTGATGACCTACTTTTTGACTACTCAAAAAATAGAATCAATGACGACACACTCCCTTTACTCATCAACTTAGCAAACTCTGTCAATTTAAAATCACATATAGCAGATATGTTTAAGGGTGAAAAAATAAATAAAACAGAAGGCCGAGCTGTTTTACACACAGCATTGCGTAATCGCAGCAATACACCTGTACTCGTTGACGGCATAGACGTTATGCCGCAGATTAATGCAGCTTTACAAAAAATGCGTGGCTTTTGCGAAAAAGTACACTCAGGCGAATGGCAAGGTTACACAGGCAAGAAAATCACTGATATTGTCAACATAGGCATTGGCGGCTCTGATTTAGGCCCCAAAATGGTAACAAAAGCCTTAACACCTTATGCTATTGAAGGCATGAGCGTACATTTTGTTTCTAATATCGACCAAGCTGACTTAGTTGAAACACTCAATAAAGTATCCCCAGAAACAACTTTATTTCTAGTTGCCTCTAAGACCTTCAGCACACATGAAACCATGACCAATGCAAATT
Organism: Methyloprofundus sp.; assembly: GCA_028599115.1. Classification (GTDB taxonomy): domain Bacteria; phylum Pseudomonadota; class Gammaproteobacteria; order Methylococcales; family Methylomonadaceae; genus Methyloprofundus. The sequence goes on along the minus strand of JAQRMR010000053.1, from coordinate 9,777 downwards.
CTGCACGTGCTTGGTTACTAAAAGACACCGATGATACCTCTGCCGTTGCAAAACACTTTGTGGCCTTATCAACTCATAAACAAAATGTCACAGACTTCGGTATAGACCCCGATAATATGTTTGAATTTTGGAATTGGGTTGGCGGACGTTATTCACTCTGGTCTTCCATTGGCTTATCTATTGCTTTATATCTTGGTATGGATAATTTTGAGCAGCTTCTTGAAGGCGCTCACGATGCTGACCAGCATTTTGCAAATACAGATTTTGAAGAAAACATCCCTGTCATTATGGGGTTATTAGGTGTTTGGTATAACAATTTCTTTAATGCCGAATCTCATGCAATGCTCCCTTACGACCATACGATGCAGTTTTTTGCTGATTACTTTCAACAAGGCGACATGGAAAGTAATGGTAAAAGTGTTGATCTAGAAGGTAAGGCAACAGACTACAGCACTGGCCCTATAATCTGGGGACAACCAGGTACTAACGGACAGCACGCCTTTTATCAACTCATTCACCAGGGCACAAAATTGATCCCTTGTGATTTCTTAGCGCCAGCACAAAGCCATTACGACTTAGAAGAACACCACGATATTTTAATTTCTAACTTTTTAGCTCAAACAGAAGCATTAATGAAAGGTAAAACAACGGATGAAGTTAGAACTGCATTAGGTGATGACGCTTGCGATAATGTCGTTGCCGCCAAAGTATTTTCTGGTAACCGCCCAACTAATTCATTTTTATTCAAAAAATTAACCCCTCATTGCCTAGGGAAACTCATTGCTCTTTATGAACATAAGATTTTTGTGCAAGGCAAGGTATGGAATGTTAATAGCTACGATCAAATGGGCGTTGAACTAGGTAAAGTACTCGCAAAAAATATCTTCCCTCAACTTGAAGGCGATCATAAAGTAACCGCTCATGATTGTTCGACCAATGGCTTAATCAACCATTACAAAGCACTTCGTTAATTTTGCTTTTTAAGCGACTTTTTTTATTATTCTTCCTTCTCTTTGGAAGCCTTTCAGATAGTAATAAAAAGGTCGCTTATTATATTAATCAACTGGACAGGGTTAAACAACTAGGCTCTATTACAGTTCTCAGTCGCTATGACCAAACAACCTTTTATGAGAATGCCTCTGGTTTTTCTGGTTTAGAATATGATTTAGTGACCCTGTTTGCTCAGCACTTAGGCGTTAAAGTTAACTTCAAAGTTCCTGCCACTTTTTCTGAGATTTTGTTACAAACTGAACAAGGTGGTTTTGCTGATTTTTCTGCCGCTGGGCTAACGATTACCGAAGAGCGTAATAAACACCTGCTTTTCACCCCAGCCTACCAAAAAATTACAGAACAACTCGTTTATCGATCAGGGACAAAACGTCCTAAAAAACCTGAGGACCTTAGCCAAGGAATATTAGAAATCGTTCAAGGAACGAGCCATAATGAATCCTTATTACTATTAAAAGAAGAGACACCTGAACTTCAATGGCTAGTTAATACCGAACTTGAAACCGATGAATTGCTTTACCTGATTAATGAAAGACTCATTGATTACACCGTTGCAGACTCTAATCAAATCACACTGTTGCGCCGCTTTTACCCTAAGCTACATGTTGCATTTGATATTAGCCCACCAAGACGATTTGCTTGGGCTTTTACAAAGTCTGACGACTTAAGCCTATACAATGAGGCTGCATTATTCTTTAAAAAAATACAACAAAATAAAACACTTGCACAACTACTTGAACGCCATTATGGCCATGTTAAACAAATACGCTATGTAGGCAACTGCACCTTTAAAAAACATGTTTCCAGCCGCCTTCCACTTTATCTGAATTTATTCAAAGAAGCCGCCAATAAACATAAAATTGATTGGCGACTACTTGCTGCCATCAGCTATCAAGAATCTCACTGGAATAAACGAGCAGTTTCTCCAACGGGTGTCAGGGGCCTAATGATGCTTACCCAAAGTACGGCAAAAGGCCTGCATGTTACTGACAGAACTGACCCTAAACAAAGTATTTATGGTGGTGCGCTTTATTTAAAACAGCGTATCAAGAAATTCCCCAATAGAATTCAAGAACCTGACAGAACCTGGTTTGCCCTAGCTTCCTATAATGTAGGTTTTGGACATGTTAATGATGCTCGTATCCTAGCCCAACGATTTGGAAAAAATCCGGATAAATGGGTTGATGTTAAAGAAATGCTACCCCTGCTATCTCAGAAAAAATGGTATTCACAAACTAAGCATGGCTATGCTCGGGGCAAAGAACCTGTCATCTATGTGACCAATATTCGTAGTTATGTAGACTTGCTCATCTGGGATACTAACAATAAAAAACGTAATGAAAATGGGGCTATGCCAGTCATTACAAAATAACAGGAAGCACACTCTGAACACACAGTTTAATGTTTAATTAATTAAGGTTATACTAAAGACTAACATTAACTATCTGCACCATAGGATTTCCATGTTTCGTAAAATTTCATTATCACTTATAGTCCTTTCTTTTTTAACCGCTTGCGCACATATCCCTGGCGGAGTTTCCGCATCAAACATCCCATTAGCACCTAATAGCTATACTATCCTCGAAGAGGTAGAAGGAAATGATTGCTATTACTCTCTACTCGGGTTAATTCCTCTAACAGATGGCAATGAATCAAAAGATGCACTAGAAGACGCACTAATTCAAGTCCCTGAAACAGATGCTCTTATCCAAATAACAGCAGATTCTTACTTTCAATATTGGATTTTATGGAGTAATACTTGCACTCAAGTTCGTGGTACTGCCGTTAGAAATAATATTTAATACTACCAACTAAAGAGGCTCATCACTAAAAGTGCTGAGCCTCTTTAGTTACCAAACAAAGTGATAGTATTTTCAAGTTTTGAATGATCCAAATAAGCCTCTACCGTATCAGCCATCAAGTCTATTCCTTGCTCTGACAACTCCGAAAAATCTACCATAGAAATTTCACCAACTCCTGCCCATTTTAATAGCGCCTCACAGGCCTGAGTTATATCAAAAATCCCATGTACATACGTTCCTATAATTTTATTATCACTTGATACCGCGCCTTCACTCTCACCTGATGACATTTTTAAGAATGGTTTTAATAACGCCTCACCTTCAGAAATACCTGCATGTATTTCATAACCTGCAAATGCAATATCATCACTATAAAAACAACCTTCTACTCTCTTTAGTTGCTTATCAGCGGTTAATCGCGTTTGCATGGCTAATAACCCCAAACCATCACTAGAGCCAGCCTTTCCTTCCACTCCTAAAGGATCATGAACCATGTCTCCTAGCATTTGATAACCACCGCAAATGCCCATTACTTTACCGCCATAACGTAAGTGCTGTTGAATAACCCCCTCCCAACCCTGCTCTTTTAGCCATTTCAAATCATCCCTGACAGACTTACTTCCCGGCAAGATAATCAAATCTGCTTTTTGCAAATCATCTGAATGGCGTAGGAATTGAATATTAACCCCAGGTTGCAAGCGTAAAGCATCAAAATCCGTATGATTACTCATTCTTGGTAAACTTGGCACAACAATATAAAAGTCATTTTTTTCTATCGCAACTTGATGAGTCGCAACGCTGTCCTCAGACTCCAAATACAGTCCATGCAAATACGGTAACACCCCAAAAACAGGCTTGCCCGTGCGCTGCTCTAACCAATCAATGCCCGGCTGTAAAATATCAATATCGCCTCGAAATCGGTTAATCACAAAGCCTAACACTCGATCTTGCTCAGTTTGGCTTAATAAATCCAATGTCCCAACTAGGTGAGCAAAAACACCCCCTTTTTCTATATCGGCAACAATAATAACTGGACAATTAACTTCTTCTGCAAAGCCCATATTGGCCACATCACGATCACGTAAATTAATTTCTGCTGGGCTACCTGCCCCTTCAACGACAATATAATCATACTGCTGTTTTAAGCGACCATAAGATTCTAAAATAGCCGGCATCACTTTAGGTTTATAGGCATGATAAGACTTAGCATTAAAGTTATTCAATGCTTTACCCTGAAGGATAACTTGAGCGGTTTTATCTGAATTAGGCTTTAATAACACAGGATTCATATCCGTATGCGGCTCTAACCCACAGGCTTGCGCTTGCACAGCTTGCGCTCGGCCAATTTCGCCACCATCAATTGTCACCGCACTGTTTAAGGCCATATTTTGTGGTTTAAACGGCACCACACGTTGTCCTTTGCGTTTATAATACCGGCATAATCCAGTGACCAATGCACTCTTGCCTGCATCAGATGTTGTTCCTTGTATCATTAATGTTATTGCTTGCATTCTTTTCCTTTGTAACGACCCAACTTATAATTACTTAATGTCTCTCTTTTTTACCGTTGTAGTCGCTTTATTACTTGATTTTATCTTTGGCGAACCCAAAAAGTACCACCCTTTAGTAGGCTTTGGGCGCTGGGCAAACTATCTTGAACGTAAACTACATGCAAAAAATAGCAGCATTAAGCAGCAAAAAACTCGTGGTTTCATTGCTTTAATAATCGCCATTAGCCCGTTACTGGTTTTAACTTCTATTTTAACCCAGAGTAGTCCTGCCCTTAACCCCCTCATCTTATATTTTTGTATCGCACCCAAAAGCCTATTGCAACATACTTTAGCCGTTTACCGCCCGCTGGTTGCTAATGACCTCAAATTGGCACGGCATGCCATTTCCATGATTGTCAGTCGTGAAACACAGCAAATGAGTCGCCACGAAATATGTAAAGCAACCATCGAAACAACTTTAGAAAATGGCGCTGATGCAATTTTCTCGGCCATTTTTTGGTTTATTATTGCCGGCCCTGTTGGCGTTATCTTTTATCGGTTAAGCAATACTTTAGATGCGATGTGGGGTTATAAAAACACCCATTATTTAAACTTCGGCTATGCTGCTGCTAAATTAGACGATATCTTAAATTGGATTCCCTCTCGACTCACTGCCTTAAGCTACTTACTCTTAGGTCACTCAAAAAGTGCTTGGGCCTGCTATCAAAAACAAAGTCCCTTCTGTGAAAGCCCTAATGCGGGTGTTGTAATGAGTTCTGGCGCAGGCGCACTGCAAATACAACTAGGAGGTGCTGCCATTTATCATGGCCAGCTAAAACAAAAGCCAATACTCGGCTTAGGTCGATCACCCATATTCCAAGACATAAAGCGCGCTAACCTGCTGGTTTTACTATGCTTGGCTCTCTGGGTAAGTCTTATCTTTATAGGAGAAACCCTTGCTTAAACATGGAGGTCGATTATTAGAAGCTGCTGAATACTATCAAATTCCATTAAAGCAATGGCTAGACTTATCAACGGGAATTAACCCTAACGGCTACCCAATACCGCACATACCTAACGATATTTGGTTACGCTTACCTGAAGAGCAGGATAACTTACTGGCAACTGCACAGAATTATTATCAATGCCCTGCGATACTCCCCGTTGCAGGTTCACAAGCTGCCATTCAAGCACTCCCCTTCTTGCGCAAACCTGGATTAACTGGGCTTGTTGCTCCAAGTTATGCAGAACACGCCTATGCTTGGAAAAAAGCAGGCCACCGTCTGCGCACCTTACTCCCTAATGAAATTGATGCAAATATCCAACACCTAGATAACTTAGTCCTTGTTAACCCCAATAATCCCAGCGGCATACTATTTAGCAAGCAGCAATGCTTAGCTTGGCTAAAAGAACTCAACAAAAGAAATGGCTGGCTCATTATTGATGAAGCTTTTATAGATTGCACCCCCGAACTAAGCCTAAGCACTCTAAGCCCACAAAAAGGCTTGATTATATTACGCTCTATTGGCAAATTCTTTGGTCTAGCCGGTATAAGAAGTGGCTTTGTATTAGCCGAACCTACTATTTTAGACGCGCTCAATGAACAGCTTGGCCCTTGGACGATTAGCAACCCTAGCCGATTAGTCACTGCGCATGCTTTACAAAATAAAGCATGGCAACAACAAACGCGCCTGCAGTTACAGCACCAAAGCCAACGTTTAAAGGAGCTTCTGAGTGGGTATGCACTAGCTCCTACGGGTTCAAATGCTCTTTTTCAATGGATAGAAACCAACCACGCACAAGCAATACACCAAAATCTTGCCCAACAAGCTGTTTTCACCCGCTTATTTAATCAACCACATAGCTTACGTTTTGGGCTGCCTAAAACAGAACAAGACTGGCAACAACTAGAACTCGCATTATCCAATCTCTAATTTATACCTCAGGGACGAGGGTTTAATAACACCCGAAAGACAAGTCAAACTCGGATATTATTGAATTTTCACCCCTCAGTATGCTGAGTAATTATCGCTTGCAAGCGCTCTTTATCCAACTGACTATTATCGACTTTAATATATAAAACCTGCTCATTCGCTTGCAGTATATGACTAGCGACCCCTTTTACCTCTAAAACAGCGGTCATAAAACCAGCAATATGTTCTTCGGCTATATCTTCAGTTGAGACTAATAAATTTGCTAGATATTGCGGTGCATTCATAAACAAAGCGACAATTAACCAAGTACTGGCAGCAACGGCACACAATAAAAACACGTAATTTGCGCCCCATTCTCCATAAATCCAGCCACCTATTGAGCCACCTACAAAAGCGCCCATAAATTGCGAACTAGAATACGCGCCCATAGCGGTACCTTTTAAGTTACCCGGTGCTGTTTTGGAAATCAAAGAAGGCAAAGTCGCTTCTAATAAGTTAAAGCCACAAAAAAATAAACCTAAACCAGCAATTAAATACCACAGGGTATTATCAAAATAATAGAGCGCTAAATCAGCCAATAAAACTGTAGCAACTGCACCAATAAACACTACTTTCATTTTGCGCTTTTTCTCAGCAATAATAACAAAAGGCACAATCATCGCCATCGATAAAACTAAGACAGGTAAATACACCATCCAATGATCTTTCGCTAACAAGCCTGCATCACGCAACAATAACGGCACAACAATAAAACTTGCCGTTAAAATTAAATGCAAAATAAAAATACCGTAATCTAAGCGCAATAAATCTTTATTTTTTAAAACATTAATAAACTGCTTAGGGTCTAACTCAGCATCTCTATGTACTTTTAATTGGGTTGGGTTAGGCACAATAAATAAAACCACAAAAATGGCTAAAAATGACAGCATTGCAGTTAACCAAAAAACCCCTTGGACACCTGCAAAGCCTGCAATAATTGGCCCTATTGTCATAGCCACGCCAAAAGAAACACCAATACTTGCGCCAATCATCGCCATTGCTTTTGTGCGATGCACTTCATCGGTTAAGTCTGCCACCAGTGCCATAATCGCTGCTGCAATAGCGCCACTGCCTTGCAAGGCTCGACCGATTAAAACACCATAAATGCTGGTAGAAAGTGCCGCGACAATGCTACCTGAGGTAAACAAAATCAAACCAATAATAATGATTTTCTTACGCCCAAATCGGTCAGACAATAAACCAAAAGGAATTTGTAATAAAGCCTGCGTCAATCCATAAATACTAATCGCCAAACCAATTAATAAAGGTGTAGCATCCTCTAAAGTCTCGGCAAATAAAGACAATACCGGCAAAATCATAAATAAACCGAGCATGCGTAATGCATAAATACTCGATAAGGATAAAGTCGCGCGGCGCTCCAATGAAGACATGGAGCTGGTTATATCTTGAACGTGTGTCAAATCTGTACTTCCCTATGCAATCAAACTAAAAATATGAACTATTCATTCTAGCAGTTTTAAACCGGTAAATGATGTTTATTCAGTGCTAACCATTGAATCGCAATAATAGGAATTGCCGACTCAATTCTCCCATCTTCTATCATTTGATAAGCCTCCTCAGAACTCACTGTTTTTACTAAAATATCTTCATGTTCATGCGCCAATCCATGTAAACCGCCAATATCATCAGAATTAACTTCCCCGTAAAACAAACTAATTTTCTCTGATGCACCACCCGGTGAGGTATAAAATTCATTAATAAAATGCATTTTCTTTACCACACAGCCCGCCTCTTCTTCCGACTCTCGATAGGCTACCTGCTCTGCGGTTTCTCCTGCATCAATAATACCTGCGACAATTTCCAACATCCACGCACTCTTTGGTTCATCAATCGGACCTAAACGAAATTGCTCAATAATCACTACTTTATCTTTTTCTGGATCATAAAGTAAAACAGCCACACAGTTACCACGCTCAAAAAGTTCACGCGTTAAAACCTCGCTCCAACCACCAGCAAATAAAGTATGCTGAACTTGGTATTTATTGAGGCTAAAAAAACCATCATGCATCACTTCTTTTTTAATTATTTTAAATTCTTTTTTCATTTCCTCAGCCCTTTCGTATTGTAATTTTGCAGAAGCACACCATATCTATAGCAACTCACCCTTATAAAAAATAAAAATAGACGGGTGAATTTTTATTTTATCCCTATTATTTGAGGTTTAACTACTATGATGCGAATTGTTCTTTTTTTAGCCACTAATATTGCCATTATGGCGGTTATTAGTATCGTTTTCAGCCTTTTAGGCCTAAATGGTATTTTAGATGCACAAGGCGTAGACCTTAACTTAAACGCCTTATTAGTGATGTCAGCTGTTATCGGTATGACAGGGTCCTTCATCTCTTTAGCCATTTCCAAATGGTCAGCTAAAAGAGCAATGGGAGTACACGTTATTGAACAAGCACAAAACCAAACAGAACAGTGGTTGGTTAGTATTGTTGCAAAACAAGCCCGTGAAGCTGGTATAGATATGCCTGAAGTAGGTATTTTTCAATCTCCAGATGCCAATGCTTTTGCAACCGGCATGACTAAAAATAGCTCTTTAGTTGCTGTTAGCACTGGCTTATTACATGCTATGTCACAAGACGAAGTAGAAGCCGTTGTGGGACATGAAATTTCGCACGTTGCTAATGGCGACATGGTAACAATGGCATTAATGCAAGGCGTGGTAAATACGTTTGTGTATTTCTTTGCAACAATCATAGGCCATACCGTTGATCGTCTTATTTTTAAAAATGAAGAAGGTCATGGAATTGCTTATTTTATAACGCAGTTGGTTGCACAAATTGTACTTTCTTTCTTAGCTTCTATGCTTGTTGCATGGTTCTCTCGCTACCGCGAATTTAAAGCCGATGTAGGCGGCGCACATTTAGCCGGTAAAGAAAAAATGATTGGTGCATTACGTGCATTACAACGTGCACATGAGCCAGAAGAGTTACCCGGGCAATTAGCTGCTTTTGCTATTAATGGTTCAGAAGTTAAAAAACTATTTATGAGTCATCCACCTTTAGAAGAGCGTATTGCTGCATTACAAAACCAGCGTTAAGTAAAAAGCCACCACTGATACAGGACAGTGGTGGCTTTTTAACCCGTATTTATATTCTCAATTATGGCAAAACATCAATTTATTCGCTTCCAACTGGGCATCTCTGCTGAACAGTTTTTACGTGTTTATCAGGGCTCAGCAAAAAATATCTCCACCCGTGCTGATGATGGCCGCTTAATAAAATTTCCTGCGCATAATATTAAGCAATTTCTCAGTCACGATGGCATTTATGGCTATTTTGAAATGGAATTAACCACAGAAAATAAATTCGTTGCCATTAAAAAGCTCAACAACTTATCAACTCAAGCCTAAACCTTATAATCTATTTGCTGAATCGTTCCCACACTTCCATTTTCCTGTAAATAAATCCCAGTAGAGCGCACCTCACCCTGTACTACATTTTGCTGATTAGTTAATTGAAATGGCGTACTTACATG
>JAQRMR010000052.1 GCA_028599115.1 Methyloprofundus sp. | reverse complement strand
TAGGTCTGTAACTCTATCGAATGGTGATAGTATAAAAATAAAAGTTTCAACAGCCTTAACGGCTAATAGGTCTGTAACAGCTCGTTTCTCAGAGTACGCCAATCAAGGCTTACAAGACCGCTGTGACGCATCTCAATCAAACTATTACAGAGTGAGGAAATTCTAGACTCTTTTATTAACTTTTTCAATAAAAAAACTTGTATTTTCATACTATAGCGTATCATTTTTAATATGAAAATTAAAATAATCATATAATAAACTGATTTTAATTGAATTATTGAAGAACCTTGCTTTTTCAACTGCATTAATAAAATCATCCATCAAATCAAACTAGCACTAAACTCGGTAATCTAGCAATACGCTCATGCTTTGCCGTATAAGATTTTAAGCGACAAACTCGACACAAACAATAAAACCGTAAATCATCACTATCAGCCAACCAGTCTGCTAATTTATCCTGAACGTAATTTAAAACATTGGTATTAGAGAACTCAACTTCAAAGACTGATTCTTGCACCCTACTACCAAATGCCCCCAGGTACTTACCTACCCGGTTGCGGGTTGTGTTGTCACTGATATCAAAACAAACAAGATATAACATAACTATTTCCCCTTCTAACGAACTTTCCACGCACTAAAATCTTCCCCTTGCTCAATAAAGCGGATTAGTGATAAATTCTGTTGATGGATCAGTCCAAATAAACCTTTAGATTCAAATTGGGACATTAAACGGCTTAAGTAAAAATTTCGACGCTCTTTTTTTAGGTAGCAAGCATTATTATCGGCATAATAAAAGTCATGTAATTTAAGCTCGCGACGCTTGATTAAAGACAGAGCTAGCCGTTCAACAATATGGCGAAAAGGCTCCATTAAATCAGATGCTAAAGCCGCATGTTTGCCTCGTGGCTGGTGGTACACGCCTACCCAAGGTATTAAACCATCGCTATGCAATACAGTTTCCAAGCAACTATACAGCAAGCTATACCCTAATGAAATCAATCCATTAAAGGGGTCCAGTGGTGGCTGTCGATTGCGTCCATTAAAACCGAACTCAGCGGGAATTAATTCTTTTATGGCGGAAAAATAAATACGCGTGCCACTCCCTTCAAAGCCGTTAAGTTCTGCTAGTGTTTGAGCGCTAACAAGTTTCCTTCTTAAGCTATCTATCTGTTTGCTGTATTCAGTTTTAGCCCTAAGTCTTAAGGTTTCTCGCATATTGAATAATCGTGAGTCAACAATTTCTCGGCTTATTGTTAGTGCCTGTTCAGTTTGTGCAAAACAGTGTTGTTGTTTTAGCCAAAGTTGACCACCTTTCGCACCTGTTTGCCCATTCCAAACAACGCCTTGATATTTACCCGTTTGACTAGCAAAATGTAATGGTATATTAAATTCCATTGCAGCCAGCAATGCAGGCGTAGTGATATTATGACGACCAAGTAATAAAACGGCGTGCAGGTGTCGCCAAGGGACATCATAAAGGCTTTGCTCCTCGCGTTCGACTAGTAGTCGGTCATTTTTTGTACGGATAATACAGCTTTCTCCTGTTACACAGAGAAGCAAGCCATATTGGTCACGTTCGCCATATTGCTCTACCTTAGTGTTAGTGGTTGGTTTTTCCTCTTCTTGAACCTGAGTCATTTCATACTGAGAGGGTTGAACAACAAGAGTTTTATTTTCTGTTTTTTTATCAGAGTTTACTTTTATTTGTGCTGGTTCGATAGCTTTAGGTTTACGTGCTATCACTTGGCTTAACCATGAGTATTTTGAAACAACCTCATCAACACTTTGTTTATGTAATCGTTTAGGGCTTGCTATGACCATATCATTAACAAATAAATAACCTAGGTAATAAAAACCATCACTCATGTGCGCAATATGAGTTTTGCCTTTGTTGAGCTTGAGCCCATGTTCATGCAAAGAAATTTCCGCAGCTTGCTGAGCAAGCAGTGCCTGTTCTTTAGATTTGCACAAAACCACAAAGTCATCTGCAAAGCGAATTAGTTTAAACCCTGCCATTTGCATATCATTATCAAAATCATCTAGCATGATATTAGCCATTAATGGACTTAACGGTGAGCCTTGCGGTAATCCTTGTGTACGTTTAATTGTTTGTCCTTCAAATTCGACAGGGGCTTGCATCCATAATAAGATTGCCTGAATTATAGGATCATCCCCCCATAAGGCTTGTAATCTAACGGTTAGCCGTTGCCATAAAACACTATCAAAGAAATCTTCAATATCTGACTCATACACCCAGCGATACCCTTCTCGCCACGCACTTTGTATGGCATAACTTGCATTTATCCGTGACCGTCCAGCACGGTAGCCATAACTATGCTGATAATGCAGGCTATCTATAATGGGTTGCAATACTTGGGCAACTGCACGCTGTAATACACGATCTCTAAATGGCGATACAGCTAAGGCTCGTGTACTGTTATCAGCATTGTCGATAATAAAACCTTGCAATGACGGGGGGGTAAAGCGATTTTCTAATAATTTGTATATATCGTTTTGACAACGCTCAATCAAATCTTCATCGTCATAATCATTGCCCTTAGCTGCCGTATTGCTCTGTATATGTTCAAGTGCAACGTGCAGGTTGCTGCTATTATTAATACAGGCTAATAATGAGTTAGCTGGCGCATTACGGTTAAAATGGACTTTCCCCTCTTCGGTTTGTAAGCGATACCGACCATAACCAAAGCTACTGCGATGCCCAAAACCTGTATATTGCCCTAGCACCCATAATGTCCAGTCAAAGGCTTGTATTGTATTAATGCGTAACGTCAATTCACCCATCACGCCACCCATTTTATGCTTTTTTCTGTCTTTATCTGCATAATGAATGTTTAGCCAAAATAAATGACTGGCATTGTCTAATTTGAGTGACTGAGGCTGCTGTCTTGCAGGTAACTTCATCTCAGTATTATCCCTTAACAATTTGGAAAAACGATCATGAAGTCGGTTACTAACTAATTCCGCGGTTAAATCAGTTTTTTGCTGGCAAAAGCGCAATTCACCTTTTAACTTTTGCTTTTGCTGCCTTTCTTTCGTTAAGCGTACAGGGCTTAATAGCCGCATAACGAAAACATGCGCGTTTTTCCACTTAAGACATTCTTGCTGTAAATCTTTTAGCGCATAAGGCTTAAGCTGTTGAAAATTTTGAATACTTTGTTTAGAAAATACATCATGCAATGCTTCTAACTCTACATTACGCCGAAATGGCATATTTTTATCATCACGGCTGGTGCTAAAAGGCAGTTCCTGTAATTTACTAATCAATTTGCTTAACAAGTATTCACTCCCATTCAGGCCATATACACTGAAGCAATAACTATCTCCCAATTGGTATTGATTCCGCCCAGTTTCCAGTGCATCAATGGTAATTAAGCTGTCAAAATTTTCAGGACTACCAAGAAGAGTACGAATAAACGGTCCAAGGCTGGTTTGGTGAAAAACAGTAAGTTGTGTTTTTTCCATAAACCGCAGTGTGACGGTAAGACCGTAAAGAGGCAGTAATGATTCTATGGGTAGTAGCATAAGCGTATTTGAGTTAACCTCATTCCCTTCTAGTGCAGTTTTTCCAATAAATTACCACGCCGCAAGCTACAGGGAACAAAACCCACAGAGATTAAAGGAAATTTCAGTTAATCACAACCTGAACAACATCAGCTGATTTGCAACTTTAATTTGTATGCTTAAAAGAATTTTTTCGACTATTGCTTTTCAGAAAACAATCAAAGACCAGTTTCAGAGCATTGCTCTTCCATTTTTCCAAGATTAAATTGTGCTTCTTCATGTTGATAACAGATAATTTCAATGGAAGATGCGTCTTTATTATTTTGTGCTTCTTTTAAATTTTTAAAAAAATCAGGTGTGTTTAAAAAACTTAATTCGTAGCGCTGCTTAGTTTCATTCATTGGCAAAACACCTAGCAACCCTTGTAGCTCTGAACGAGTCAAGTATTTACGTTCAATTTCATAAGGTAACTTAAAACATTTTTCTGGCATTTTTAACAGGATTTTAATACGTTGCTCATTAAATTTTTCTTTTGTTTTTAATAAAACCCAGATAGAAACTGAGCACACCGTGCCAATAAGACCTATGACAGTAGAAAGCTGATCAAGTTTTTCTAGTATTTGTTCCATTTGTTACGTCCTCAATTATTAATTTTTTTAACGCTATATTCTTCCAACTTTGCTCCCAGCTCTCGCATAAGCTCTGCCGAAATTTCTGTACCGCGTAATGCTGCCGATAATTGCAAACTTAAATGAAAATACCGCGCGCCTTTTGCATTCAGTTCAGCGACTAGATTGACAGGCAACGACCCCAGAACGATATCACCTTCTAGTATACCTTCTATATTTAAATGCTCAACAAGAAAATCAACATCAATCCCTTGCTCGATTGCCCATTGTTTTGCACCAGTATGGCGAGTGACAAAGTAGGTGGTCATAATTATCCTCTAGCCCTAATTAGTTTTTTATACGCTTTTTTGGGGTTTTTATCTTTGCTATGCTCCCATCTATTAATGGTTTCTTCATGGCATTTCCAGATAACATTAATTACCTGCTGCCAGTTTTGTTCAAAATGAGCTTTAGTTGCATTGAAGTCTTTAGAAAAAGCCATAATTAATTGAGCCTCTGTCATCGCTGCAAGCTCTTCATCAAAGCTTTGATTTATTGCTAACCATTGTTTTCCAAGTGGATGCCTGTCTTGTTTGATAAAACCGCCATACCCCGTTGCTGTTTTCGCCCCCGCTCCTAACCATTCTAGGGCTTGCGTTAAACAATAGACGACCTTTTGCATATCAATTCGCTCGGCAGCTTGGATATTACGGTACAACGTGGTGAAACCTAACAGATAGTGTACTAATAATGTCCACTAAATCCAAATAAACAAGCGCCTCCTTTTGTGATATATTTTTTGCTAATTTTAACAACGGTTCATAAAAATAAGGCTCTGCTAACACATTAATATAAGGTTTTAATTCTGACTCGATTATATTGTCAGAAGTACAATTAGAGATATCGAACATAATATTCCCTGTAGGTTTTATTAAATAAAATTAAAACAACTATTTGAAGTCGCTTTGCTCGCCACACTGTACACAAAATTTATTATTGATCGCATTCAATGCATTGCAATATTGACAGGCATCTTGCTGTAAAGCTTCTAACACTTCAGTTACAACTAGTCCTTTTCCACAGTGACTGCAAAACTTACTGCTCTCAGAATTATCAGCCGTACAAAAAGAGCAATGTCCAACGGGCCTTAAAGGACTATGCAATAATAGTTCTGCTGTTTTTTTTGAACCATATCGATACAAAAAAACAACTAATATTGCCGCAATAAGTACATCCAGTCCACTAAGTAAAACACTCACTGAAAAATTATAGAGCGCATGAAACAACGCCGCTGCCAGATAAAAAGGAAAAACCACATAGACCCAGTTCTTCTTAGGGTATTTGAATTTCGCTAACGTAAGTCCATAGCCCCACAACATGGCAAAGGCGATATGTGCAGGGATAGCTGAAAAGTGCCTAAAGACCAGAACATCCAATCCATACCGACTAATATCTTCAATATTCTCTAGTGCTGCAAAACCCAGCGCCACCGTTGCAGCGTAAATAATTCCATCAACCGGTTCATCAAAATGACGGTGATTCCTAATTAAATAAGCCGTTGCAAATAATTTCCAAAATTCTTCATTTAAGCCAACAAAACAATTTTGCCAAAAAGAAGTGAATACAGCTGTTGCATCTGGATCAATAACAAGGCTATTTAACACCCCAGATGGAATCGTACTCATTAGCCCACCCAGCAACATTATTTTACATAAAAACCAAAAGGGTTCAGGCGCAAAACGATCTTTCCTACGGACTAGCCAAAACCAAAAACCTGTACTAAAGATTAATGCTGCCGCTGCAATAAAAAAATCCATTAAACACGCCTTGCTTGTTGTAATTTCTCACCATACTCAGCACCAAAATAAGCAATATAATAAGGAAAGATCCAAACGATCAATGATACCGCTATATTCAGTGTTACTAAATTACTTAATGTCGCTAACACAGCAACAGCAATAGCAGGTTCTTTAAGTGTAACCCCAGGTGATAAATACCCAGTAATAAAGCCACCAATCAAAAACACAAAAACATTACAGGTACTAAACAGCACCGCAAAAAGTGTCTTATCAATATCAATCCTGTACTTATCAATTAACCCAAGCAGCATAAAACCAACGACAAGATAGACCACCATATACGTTAATAAAAATATACCTATAGATTTAAAAACCCAAGAAATATCTAATTTTGTACTCTTAACAATCGATACTGGTTTGGGTTTATTTTTTATTGGTTGCTCATGTTTAAATCCACAAGCACCACAAAAAACATCACTTTCTAAACTTGCAACACCGCACTGACTACAAAACATAAACCCTCTTTTACTTTGTATAATTAATATATATAACCAATATTAGCTAGATACATCCAAATACTAACCGCAACAATAATGACAGCCCAGTATTGCATTGGAATCCAAAAAAATGAATGTTTCTCTTTCAATTCCATTTTCTCATTTGTTTCAATATCAACAACAATTCGCCCTGCTTTATTATTGAGCTTAAAATAACTGAGAGGTAACCCTCTCACTCTTCAAGAGGGGCAAAGTTTTCCCTTTATCATTAAGGACTCTCTACTTAAGTTGATTAGACAAGGCGTAGAAAAATGGCCGGTATGCTTAACATTACCGGCAAAATAAAGCTGCATTGCGAAGCGGCACAGCTTTATTTTGTCCAACGAATTGTTTTTATCAGGATTTTTCGTAAATTATTGGTTTCGGCGCACTTGATGCACTTCCAGAATAAACTTCAGAGCCGTTTACATAAACAGTGATTTTTGAAGAATTGGAAGTTACTGTTGCCATACCGGATGAGTCAGTTTTCACCTCACTACCACCATAGTTTTTTACTCGGTGCCCTGATAAACCTTTGCCTGTTTTTTTATCTACCACCATAACTTTTACTACATACGACATTGAAAACCTCCTCTTTTATTTTGATAAAAACCATAAAATTCCACCTATAATTACTACCCACCAAAACCAATTACCACTTGATTTTGATGAAGTACTACTTGAGCCTGAACTTGAAGAATTAACTCTATTCCAATATTCGCTAGGATAATTCTGCTGTTTTGCTATAGCCATAACTTCTTTTCTTATTTCCTCGTCTTCGGAATCACCTTCACTAAAAATTTTCTTGAGAAAATAATCGCAAAAATTAGAGCTAGATACATTTCTGTATATCTCTCTCATGTTATTTTCATCGACCCCTTGTTCTTTATATAAAATGCAACTGTCATGATATATGTGGAACATACAATTATGGCAAGCAACTAAAGAACGCGTGTCATACTCATATCCTTCGGGATCAATATAACCACTTTCTGTGATTCGGCTATTTCTTTTGTATTGATTGTAAATGTTATTGCATGAATTTATTTTTACTCCTTAATTTTTTTTCACATAATTTAAACTAAAGCAGTGACATAGCCATGTTTTGTTTTTAGATATTAATCTGCATTAAGGCTATCACAGCGCTGTATTTTGTTCGTTTTGTACTCATGCTATGCTCCCTTTTCTTGGTTATATTACTCTAGCGGGAGCAAGCTTGCTTCATTTGTTGTTTCAATTTTCTGGGGTATTATATTATCGATAAGCATAATAGACCCAGAACAGACATCACCTTCTTTAACTCCGATAAGCCACTTTTTAAGGTACTCGATGCGTTGTAGGGTAATCATTGCTGTATACCTTGATACACACACTGGAAATGAGCTGCCGTAGTAGCTGCTGTCACGCATGTAAGGATACTGCATTTCAATATCGGCATCTCTAGATTTGATCCAAGCTCTTTGCGCATCCCTTAGCTTGCCAATAAACTTGTCGTCATCTTTATATAATTGGCGAATTTTTGAATAGACACGATTCAACTCAGCATCAGCCTCCTTTAGAGCAATACCTGCACACTGATTCATTTCTGACTGAGTCATTGCTGTTTCTATGCATGACTCAGATGCATGTAACGAAAGACTAAGAGATGCTCCTAGAAAAAGAGTGACAATATTTCGCATGCATTGGATAAGCATTATCAGATTACCTTTTGAATATAACTTATGAAATGAAAGCCCCCTGCAGGAGAACCTACTTCATTCCTTATTTTTTTGAATTAACTACTAGCTGGCAGCAATTGCAACTTCGTGAGGTGTTGTGAGAAGGAGGCCTGAGTGCAAAACTGCGAGCCTACAAAAAGAAACGTCATATAAGGCCGTGTCTCAGGGGTGAGTTAGAGAAACACGGAGCAAGCCCCGAATTGCGAATTTTTATTTACACTCAATTACTCCTACCGTACTTGGATGTAAAAAAATAATCACCAATTTCTCGTTGACTATATGCCTCGTAGCATACGGCTTTAATTATTACTGAATTTCTACCTACAGTTTGACTCTCTATTTTTGATATTGATTTTACAATCGCGCGTTTTGCTTTGTTGGAATACTCCAACCATCCTGCACTTTTTCAACTTTACTCTGCATCTTCGACACAAATTCATCACTGCCCTAATATACAGCACCCCGTAAATTCGTACAAAAACAATTGATGTTCTTGGTGCTGTAGTCCACTGATTTACTTACTCAACTAAATGGCTGATGCCTTTATGGAATGGCGGTAAAATGGACTGGCATAAAAGCCGAATTCTCCCTCAAAGAAAGCAAGATTTATCTCCAGAACTATTACTGAGATTCCACTGATAAGGTATTTTCTTCAGGTCTATCTTCACCCACTAAAACAGCTTTATCATCTGACCAAACCACTGCGTATTGCCCTAAGCGTTTTTTCTTGTCTAAGCTTTTGTTGACTGCTATTTTTAGCGTGTCTAGCATCGCTTGGCTGTCTTGCGATGGTGTTTCTTGGTTTGAAGTAATCATAGCTCTGA
>JAQRMR010000051.1 GCA_028599115.1 Methyloprofundus sp. | reverse complement strand
CGCCTTTTGTGAGTCATACCAGCAAAAATCACGGGGTGCTGTATGAACTTATAGACAGCATTATAAAAACTGAACAGATAGCCGCTGAAATCAATGTCTTGCCTTCACTCAATATGGCTAAGTATTATTTTTCTCAAGAAGATGCGCTGGCGATGATTGGACATGATTTTAATTTGAATAAAGAAAATCAAAAAAAGGCTATTTTTATTCCCGTATTAGCGATTGATGAATATTATTTTTATTACGCGTCTAATACTGATAAGCCATTAAACTGGACGGGTAAACTGTCTGCATTTAAAGATAAAACCTATGGGGCGACCAAAGGTGAAAATGTACAGGTATATAAAAAAGCAGGTATTCATATTAAATATGCCCGCTTACCCGCTTTATTGAAAAAAATGCAACAACAGCAGGTTGATTTTATTCGTGAGCCTGAATTAACCGTAGATACATTAATCGAACACACATTGCCTAAAGAGAAAAATGCTGTTATAAAAATGCAGCCCAAAGCGGGTAAGATGCTACTCGGTATTGTTTTTAATAAAAACCATAAAGATGGCAAGCAAGCCGCTAAACAATTTAAAGCAGGATTGAAAAAAATGATCAGCAATGGCCAGTTTGAGGCTGTGTTACAAAAACATTTGGGCAGTGATGCCAAAATGAAAGACTATGTTAATTTTTCTAACTAACTATAAGTTTTTTGCTGTT
Source organism: Methyloprofundus sp. (assembly GCA_028599115.1). Lineage (GTDB taxonomy): Bacteria > Pseudomonadota > Gammaproteobacteria > Methylococcales > Methylomonadaceae > Methyloprofundus. The sequence continues at coordinate 9,335 of JAQRMR010000051.1, read as the reverse complement.
CGCCCTCCCAAGTAAGGGCTTGGGTTACTGCCATTAGGAAAGTGGAAAAATATAATCATCCAAAATTACACGTTCTTTCCTTAAGTTAAAAAGTAGGTTGTATTGATGCGGAAGCGGGGGCTTCAGCCCCGCATGGGGAACTGCGGGACTAAAGATCCCGCTTCCGGATTTAACGAGTACAAAAGTACTTGGACGATTATTTATTTCTATTTCCATTAAGGTAATGGTAGTAGTTATTGGGAGGCAGTGTTTTAGCCTGCCAATTACGGCAATTTAAGCAGGCTGGTAAAGATAAAAAAGGAATCTAATTTTTAATGAAAAAAATCGCTTTCATTCTATGGGGTATCTCCCTATCTTTTTCCTGCTTCAGCCATAACCTTGAATTTGGCGCTAACGAAAGCCCGCCTTTCTGGTCAAAAAAACTGCCAAATAATGGCATGTGTGGTGAGATTTTACAGGCTATGACAGAGCTTGCTGGTTACAAATCACATATCACCTTTAAACCGCTGAGTCGTTTAATTAACGATACTGAAAATAATGACCTAGGCAATCCCACTTTCTATCTACAACAAAATGATTTTGCCAGTATCATTCCAATTGCGATTTACCAAACCGTTTTTTATTATTATCAGCCTAATCATCAATCCAAGATTGTTTTACAAAGCTTGGATGACCTTAAACAGTATAAAATTGGCATCCTTAAAGGCACTTTAATAGACCGACTTGCTTTTGAACAACAAGGTATCGAGTTTGAAACCAGTTATAACCAAGAGTCTATTTTTAAAAAACTTAAACTAGGCAGAATTGATTTAGCTTTGGAAATCAAACTTGTAGCACAGCAAACAATTAACAGCTTATATCCTGAGCTGGCAGATAATTTTGCAGTTATCCAGCTGGCTAATTCAACTTCTCCCATTGCCATTATGATTAGTGAAGACCAACCCGATGCAAACAAAATTGGGGAAAAGCTACAAAAAGCCTTGGAAACATTAATAGCTGAAGGCCGTTACCAGGCGATTATTAAAAAATATAATGGTCAGGCAGATCTGCCAGAAAGCTGGTTCAATGAACTGAATAAGTTCAACACATTTTACAATTTCATCACTAGTGAATAATGTCATGACGAGCATAAAAACAAAAATTTCAGTTTATTTATTTTTGCTTGTTTTAGGCATTAGTAGTGCGTATGTGTTTTACGGATACCAAGAAACAAAGCATGAGTTATACAGTAAGCTGGAGTTCAGTGCAGAACGAAAAATCAGCCGCCTGGCAGAAAACCTAATCATCCCGTTGTGGGAAGTGGATGATCGCTGGGTTAAAGATATTATCACCACAGAAACCATGGATAATAATTTACAGGCGATTGTTGTCACAGGTGCAGATAACTTATTAGTAGTGCAAAAACGTGATGCAAACTGGAAGGTCAGTAGTGAAAACCTGCCACTTTTCGGTGAATTCATTTTTAAACAAAGTAAAGTCATACAAGGTAATGAGCCGATAGGTCAGGTGGAAATCTATTTAACCACGCGATTTATTGAAAATGACTTAAAGGCTAAGTTAATTAAAATCATCATAACGGTAGCGATACTGAGTTTTGCTATTTTTATTTTCCTCGAGTTAATGCTTGGAAAAATAGTTATTAATCCTTTAAGTAAACTGGTGTTGGCGACTAAACAGATAGCAAAAGGACAGTATGATATTGCTTTAGAAAGTAAAAAACGGGATGAGATTGGCCGTCTGGCGAAAGATTTTAACAGCATGCGCGAGCAAATTGAGTTACGGGAAAGCGAGCGTAACAATGCCTTAGCTAATGTAGAAACGGCTAAAGACAAATTGCATCAGCTGAATGAAAATCTAGAAAGCAAGGTGACTGAACGAACACAAGCACTAGAAGAAAGTAACCAGAATTTACAGCGCCTTTCAGCGGAATTTGAATCAGCAAAAGATGACGCTGAATTAGCTAACCGGGCAAAAAGTGTTTTTTTAGCCAATATGAGCCACGAGTTACGCACCCCCATGAATGCCGTGCTAGGGTTTTCTCGTTTGATGCGCGAAGAAGCCGGATTAAGACCTAGCCAGAAAGAAAGTTTAGATATTATTAACCGCAGTGGGCATCACTTACTTGATCTGATTAACGATGTACTTGATATGGCGAAAATTGAGTCCGGGCAAATAGAACTAGTCAATGCGCCTTTTGATTTAGGTCTTTTAGTTCGAGACATTATGGATTTAATGCAAGAGCGAGCAGAAAAAAAGGCATTACATTTAACATTTGATCAATCCTCATCATTTCCCCGTTTTATTATTAGTGATGCAACAAAAATAAGGCAAATACTCGTTAACTTGTTAAGTAATGCTATTAAACATACTAATTCGGGCAGCGTTACCTTATTGTTAAATATTTTGGAGCAACAAAATACAGATGATATATATTTACATTTTGAAGTGCAAGATACAGGGGTAGGAATTTCTGACGACGACCTTGCTTCAGTTTTTAGTGCATTTATACAAGTGGGTGAGCAATCCACACAAGAAGGAACTGGTTTAGGTTTAGCTATTACCCAGCAATATATTGAGCTAATGAACGGTAGTATTAATGTTAGCAGTGAACTGGGAGTTGGCTCTGTTTTTCAAGTAGAAATTCCTGTTCAAGCTGTTAATGCAGAGCAGCTTGCAACGATTCAGCCCAGTTCAAATCGAAAAGTAATCCGTTTGGCTGATAAACAACCGGACTATCGCGTGTTGATTGTTGAAGACCAATTAGAAAACCGCTTGTTATTAAAACGTTTATTAGAGTCTGCTGGGTTTAAAGTACAAGAAGCCGTTAACGGTCAACAAGGCGTTGAACAGTTTAAACAATGGAAACCCCATTTTATTTGGATGGATAGGCGTATGCCTATCATGGGTGGTATAGAAGCGATTAGGAAAATTAGAGCTTTGCCGGGGGGAGACCTTGTTCAAATTGTTGCGGTAACAGCATCAGTTTTTGAACAAGAACGCGCAATATTAATACAAGCAGGAGCAAGTGAAATAGTTAATAAACCGTATAAAGATGAAGAGATATTTTCCTGTATGGCCAAGTACCTTAATGTTGAATATATTTATAAAGACAATAAAGAAGATGAGCCTATCCTAGACGAGGAATCCTTCACTATTTTTGAGAAGAAAATTGAAAGTCTCCCAGAGGAACTGTTAAATAAGTTGAACAATGCTGCCACAAGCCTAGATGTGGAACAAAGCCTTCAAGTAATCAAACAAATTAAATTAACTGATGAGGCTTTGGCTGAAAAATTACAACGCCTAGTAGAGGCCTTTGATTTTGAAACTTTACTTGAGAAAATAAAGACCGTGGCATAGCCGGTGTTTTTATATTATTTGGGGTTAGACTCGAATGGCACTTACTTAACGACTTATTCTCATTATATCAGTAACTTGTAATATTATTGGTTTCGAAAAATGTAATGATAAAGCCATTTGAGTTCGAAAAACAGGGGTGGGAATGCGATAATCCGTAGGCTGGAATAGCGCCAGCGTTTTCCGGCGTTGTTGGCATCGATGATTATCCTAAGGTGGAAAACGCTACGCTATTCCACCCTACGCGCTAATATCAAAATCAAGCGGATTATCAAAAGGGTTTTCAATCTCTTCCTTCCAACTCAAATAATACTTCTCAGGAGTTTCAACCGTGCCGTAGCGTATGCCTTGAGTATCATTACCTGCCATCACCAGTTGCATGGTAGTGAAGAAATTACGAATAAAGTCCTTTTTCTGATTATCCAAATTCTGGCGTATTCCTTCACCTATTGAAACACTGGAACGTTTAAGCTCAATCACACCTAAGGCGATACCATTAACATACAAAACAATATCAGGTCGTTTTTTATTCTCGCCTTTTACTGAAACCTCTTCAGCAATAGCAAAGTCATTATTTTCTGGGTTAACCCAATCGATTAACCAGACTGTTTGCTTTTGTTGTCCAGCTCCCTCCTTGTCTTTAACCCCGTAACGTAATAAACGATAGACCTCTTTATTGGCATAATAGAGTTTTTTTCCCTCACCTAAAGCAGATTCAGTATCAAGCTGACGTAAAGCTTTAGAAATTAAAGTGTCATTGACTCCTTGTTTGCGTAGCCAAGCGGTCAACAAATCAGCTTCAACATTACGATTATTTTCTCGGTATTCCCAATTTCCTAAATAATCGTAGCCCAAATCATCCTGAAAAAATTTAACAACTCGATCCTGAGTAAACCGTTCTCGTTGACCAACATCACTCATAGAACACTCCTTGAATAAAACGATATAATGTGCAAAACACAATCATCATTCATAACTTGATGACTTATTGATATATAATAGTGATACTAACAACTTTTAGGGGGCACCATGAAAACAAAAGTTTCAACTAACAATAAACAACTAAAAGCTCGCATTATTCGTGCAGTAGCAAGCTCTACCGCGATAGAAACAGGACAATCCATCAGAGCATTAGAAACCACCCTAAAATCTAAAAACAGTAAATTCCAACACTTGTCACTAGCAAATTAATTAGCCTCTACTGCTCGCCTTACCAAATCTATCATAGGTTGATAGTTCATACTCATCCCTGCTTGGATGGCTGTAAAATAAGTCTCTTTATCCTGATCCCAACAGCTGTAATCTAATGGCTGAAACTCTGCTTGTAGAGCCATTACATCCGCTAATAAACGTGACAAACGCCCATTTCCTTCTCGAAATGGATGAATCAAAATAAATTCAATATGGATAACTGCAATCGCTTCAATTAATTGATCCTCATTAAATTCACAACACGGCGTAAATTTATTGAGGTAATCCTGCTCAAATTCTTTCAATAATCTAGGAATTTGAGCCGCAGCTGAAAAATGAAAATCACCTTTACTCATATTGACTGAACGCTCCTCACCTGCCCAGTCATAAATATTACCCAGCCATTTTCGGTGCCAGGTTTTAATATCTGCTACTTGAATAAGTTTAGGTGAAAAATGCTTAAGCAATACCTCTTCATAGAGTTTTTCTAATAAAAATAGCTCAGCTTCATTCATTTCATCAGGATTAATTAGTCCAAGCTTATTTGCCAAAACCAGATCATCTGATTCAGGTTGATAAAGCCCTTGTGATCCGCCTACTTTATACTTCGACACTTTATGTCTTCACCCTTGAATCTCAGCAATAAAACGAGATTGAGCCTGACCTTTAACACCACCCCAAGGCATAGTTCTCTGTGTAGGATATGAAATATAAAGCCACCGCTTAGCTCTTGTTACTGCCACAAAAGCATTGTTTCGCTCTTCATTAATATCAGCAGTAGTCTTAGCCCGATAATCAGGGAATACCCCTTCACACATAGTCATCAAAAAAACGATGTCTTTTTCCAATCCTTTCATTGTGTGTACTGTGCTTAAGGTTAATCCATCATTAATAACTTCTTCAGTTAACTGACCTAATGCCATCGCATTTCTAAATGCCTGTAATGAATCACCCAAACCCTTTTGTCTAAATCGAGTCCAGTATTTTTGAAATTCTTTTAGCTCAAGAATACTTATTTCCAACTCTGATTCATATTCATCCAATTGTACGTCATCAGCTACGTCTTCTAATTTTTCAATAAATAATGTAGTTAATTTTCTAATATTAGGTTCATCAACATCCAGCTGATCTATTGCCTCTAACAATTCTGACTGTAATTCAGGAAAAATAATTTCTGAGGTTAAAGTATCTTGAGACCATTTACTTAAAATTTCGTCATTTCCCCATTCAGAAGGAGACGAAAGCTTCAATAAAGCACAAAGTTTTTTACCATCCACCCAATCTTTTGGATTAAGTTTTACACGAATAGCATAATCTAACACTCGACAAAACAGTGAACTAGGTTCTACTTGCCTCTCTCCTTTTTTTAAAGAAAATCGAATGTCAGCATTTTTCAAAGCATCTTCTAAAGCAGAAAATATATATCGGTTTCTAGCAATAACAACCATCTTATCTAGCGTTATCTCTCCTTCAATTTCCTTATGTGTCTTCAGCTCTAAAAGATATTTTATTTGACCAACAACCCAACCAGCCTCATCAAACTCATTGGCTTGAGCTTCAATTGTTACACCGCCTTGTAAAGCGAAATCACTTTCTTTCTGAGAACCTGGTTTTAATTTGTTTGCAGCATGGATAACAGCCTTGCTACTACGATAGTTTTCCTTTAACTCATAAACTGATGGCTTAAAGTCAGCAATAAAATGAGAACAAAGGTATTCAGATGAAGACCCATTAAACCCATATATCATCTGATTAGGGTCTCCCACCATTAATACACTGGTAATAGATTCTCCACAAAGTGCTTTGATAAACTCGTACTGAATTTTATTTAAATCCTGTGCTTCATCCACACACACATGCTTATATTTAGCACGATAAATATTAGCAACCCACTCATTAAGTAACAGAATTTTATAAGCATATTTTAAAATATCATCATAATCTATTCCCCCACTGGCCAGAAGAGCATCCTGATAATCCTGGTATATTTTCCATAGCCGCAAATTTTTAGGATATTTTTCAATAACCTCGCTTTCATTCAATATCTCACGTTTTATCGCTGCAAAAACATCCATGTATTTCTGCATAACACCTTCACGGTTACGTTTTTCCCTTGAGTCGGAAACATCAAGATACTCATCAATATCAATATTATCATCACGTAACGATTGTAAGAATACTTCCATCCTATCCTTTTCTCGCTCATAGATATGCAATTCAGAAGGTAGCCCTATCGTATGTCCGTATTGTTCCAAAATACGTTGAGCAACAGAATGAATAGTAGCCACCCAAGCCCTGTCTTCTATAGCATCAACATTATCAAGACGTTCAGCCATCTCTTCAGCCGCTTTATTAGTGAATGTTAAAGCAATAACACTGTCTTTTTTAGTATTTTCAAGAATAAACCGGATTCGTTCTGTCAAAACACGCGTTTTACCAGACCCCGCAGAAGCTAAGACTTGTAACGCACTCCCAATAGGTGCATTAACTATAGATTCTTGATTAGTTGATAATGTCATCACAGTGCGACCCTTGCTTTAATTTTTTCAAATAGTTCAATTATTTTAGGTGGCAACTTATCAGCATCCAACTTACATAACTGTTCCATGACTGCTTGAGCATACATTGGTTTTTTTGTATCTAAAATTTCCAGCATAGCTTTTTTACGACCATCAGGAGATGAGTAATCACGTAAAGGTGATTCAAATATCGGCTGCTTACATGTTTCACAGGGAGGCTGATCAGTTTTTTGTGGTTTTTCTGGAGTACCTTGCCTTTTGTTTATCCATTTATCAATTTTGTCATTACCATCAATTTGCGCAATTGCATTTTCAATTGACTCCTCAAACCCTGAATCAAACAAATATCCTTCAAAGTCAGTGCCATCCAATATTGTTATGTTCGGGCTATTATTAATATCGGTTTCACCAAATATTTTGTCATAGTTCTTTTTTAATTCAGTAGTTGTCTTTACTTCACCGTCACTAAATATAAAAACAGGGATATTAAAATCATGAGCAAAGCTTAAAAATGGCCGATACTTCGCTCCTGACCCACTCACTCCAATAAAATTTATACCCATTGAAAAGGCATTGTCACCAAAATATCTAGCGAATAACTGTGGTAAAGACTGCTCCTCTGTTTCACCTTCAGATAGCACTATAGCTTTAGAAAAAAGTAGCTCACCTCTGGAATGAATAACTTCCCTCTGTAATTTTCGATGATCCTCAGGGTCTAAATCAGCATTAAGCTGACTAACGCATACACCTGGAACTGTAATTGATAATGCTCTTAATTCACTTTGATTTGCAAGTGCAGCAAGATAAGGTGAGTGAGTGCTGATAATCACTTGACCTTTTGAACTTGTAAGTTGTTTATAAATTGACCTTTGAGCATTAGGGTGCAAATGTGCCTCAGGTTCTTCAGCAGCAATCACAGGGAAAAAAGGCTTTTCTTCTTCTTGATGATTTTTCTCCATTAACTCGACAAATGCTTTCACCGTCAACATCGAAGCCCAGCTTCGCGTTCCCATGCCGTGATATTCCATGGAAAACGAATTATTCGCTTGATCACCAAAATGAACAGTGAACTGCTTAGAAAGGTCTCTGATTTTTTTCGGAAAAGGGGTTATTTCTGCTTTGCCAGAACCTTGAAAAGACTGGTTCAGTTGCTCTAAATGAACTTTTAGTCCTTGCAATGCTTCACTTTTAGCGACAGCCTCATCATTAACAGCCTTAACCATTTCTTCAAGTTTACTAATATCGGCTTTCTCGTACTTCACATTAGCAAGCACTTTGCCAACAAATGAAGATTTCTCTCTTAGTTCTTGATGTATATCCCGTTGGGCATCTATCGAAATAAAAGGTAATGCATCAAATCGCTTACGCAACTGATTTTTACGTTTGGTTGTTTCACTTTTCCAATTTACATAGTCAGGCCAGCGATCCAAGGCAAATCGGGCAACACTAAAACCTCCTTTTTCTGCATCCTGTTCGCACCTTGTTCGCAGAGCTAAAAATTGTTCACCATTGGCGACTGACTGAATTTTATCACCGAAATGTTCAGCCCATTCATCATCAAATATTGGTTTACGTTTACCACTTGAATCCATGGCAACTATACGAACATCAACGAGAATGGACTCAACCCTATTATCATCAGCGTCAATATAAAAATCTTCTTCAGCCAAATAACGAGAATAATCACCCAATGCCAACTGGAGAGCCTTAATAACTGAGGTTTTACCCGAATTATTTGTGCCAATTAGCACTGTAACGCGAGGTAATGTTATTTCAAGATCAGCAATACCTCGAAAACCCGCAATACGCACTTTATCAACTAAAATACTCATGCACTCACCTCAGAGCTTGCCTGAATTAATCGGGTTTTACCTGTTAATAACTCTTGCATCATGCCTTGTTTGATTTGTTGGGTTTTACTGAGACGATTTTCCAAAGCAATAACTTCAGAATCCATTTCAGATAAAACTTTTGCTATTTCTCTTTGTTCATCTATTAATGGTAGTGCAATTAACATATCAGCAATCATTTCTCTTCTAACAGAATCAACCGATGACTTGGCAGTCATTGACATGATCCGGTCATAAAAATGATTACTAAAATATTTGAAGAAATAAAACCCATCTATTCGCTCATTAAATTTACTCATTAGAGCTTCTTGCAAAACCCCATAAAGCGAGTGAATTTCTAGCTTGAATAGCTAAAAATTAAAAAACTTACTCATAAATGATAAAATAGGAAGCAACAAAACAATCTAAAAGAATCAATAAA